>NZ_RZRY01000124.1:0-12326 GCF_003998035.1 Mesorhizobium sp. M2A.F.Ca.ET.039.01.1.1
ATCGTGGCGTAGCCGGCGCTGCAATAGACGGCGTCGGCGCCGGCCTTGTAGAGCCTGAAAGCCCAACGCAGGAAATCGTCGGCCGTGCCGATCTCGAAGAAGTTCTCGCCGGGCATGGTGAAGAGGCTGGGCGCCGCATCGCGATATTGCGGATTGAGCACCAGTTCCGGCGTCACCGAGACGATGTCCACCCCTGCCAGCTCGGCGGCCTCGGCCTCTTCCAGCGTCAGAACGCGCAGCATGGTCAATTGCCGCCTGCCCTTTATCGCGCGCAGATCGGCGACGGTCGGTCTCTTTCGGCTCATCGGACTTCGGTTCCCTCTATGTGTTGCGGCGATTTGCTGTCAGCCGATATCGATCATCACCTTACCGGCCTCGACCTTGACGGGATAGGTCTTGAGGTTGACGCAGACCGGCGCCCCTTTGGCCTGGCCGGTCTTGTAGTTGAAGCGGCCGTTATGCTTGGGGCATTCGATGATGTCGTCCATCACCAGCCCGTCGGCGAGATGCGCCTTCTCATGCGTACAGAACCCGTCGGTGGCAAAGAACTCGTCCTCCGGCGAGCGGTAGATCGCGAAGCTGCGGCCGCCATGGTCGAAGCGGATCACATCCTCCTCGTCCACGTCGTCCACAGCACATGCTTCGACCCACTCCGCCATCGTATATCTCCGAATTGCCGTAGCGCCTATTCGGCGGCCGCGGCCGTTATGTCGAGATCATGGAACTTGCCGCGGTAGGGCTTCGCCGTCGGCGGCAATTCGCGCTTGAGGTAAAAATCCTCATATTTCAGCTGCCGGAGCAGCACCGGCCAGACCTCGCGATAGGCGTGCCACATCGATGGGTTCGCCACCGGCAGATCATGCTTGATCAGCTCATGCAGCTTCGGCAGCGCGTGGTAGGGCACCATCGGGAACATGTGGTGCTCGACATGATAGTTCATGTTCCAGTAGATGAACCGGCTGACTGGGTTCATGTAAACCGTGCGCGTGTTGAGCCGATGGTCGGTGACGTTGTCGGCGAGCCCAATATGCTGCAACAGCCCCGTCAGCACCATGTGCCAGGTGCCGTAGAGGCGCGGCAGACCGATCAGCACCAGCGGTATCCATGATCCAAGCGCGATCGCGACAGCGATCGTCGCTGCGTAAACCACCATGTGCCAGCGCGCCGCGATCACCGCTTTGTGCTGCTCCATCTGCGGGATGTAGCTCTTCTCGTCCCCCGACAATATGCCGAAGGCTTGGCGCACCAGCGTCGGCAGCGAATAGCGGAAGTCGAGGATGCCGGTGAAGGCCAAAGCCGCCTTGATGAGGTCCGGCGGCCGCATCACCGCGATCTCGGCATCGCGGCCGACGATGATGGTGTCGGTGTGATGGCGCGCATGGCTCCAGCGCCACTGCACCGGATTGCGCATCAGCATGAAGGAAGCGATGTGGTAGACGACATCGTTCATCCAGCGCGTGCGGAAGGCGGTGCCGTGGCCGCATTCGTGCCAGCGCGAGTCGCTCGACGAGCCGTAGAGCACGCCATAGACGAACAGGAACGGCACGACCCACCACGTGCCCCAGAACCAGACGATGCCGACTGCCGAGCCCAGGATCGCGGCGATCCAGATGATGGTATCGCGGATCGCCGGCCCGTCCGAGCGCTGCATCAATTCCTTCATGGTCTTGCGCGGTACATCCGTGTGGTACCACTCGGCCGAGGCGAGCCCGGTCTCGATCGCCCGGCGCGTGCTTTCGCCGACAAGGCTGTAGTCGCGCTTGGTGCTGGAGGCCGTCGTCATCGTCCCTCCCCGCAATCAAAGCCCGTTCGCACGGAATTTGCCGTCGAGGAATGTCTTGGCGCGCGGCACGTCATCCTCGGTCAGATGCTCGATGATCACCGGGATGTTCGGATGCTTCTCGCTGAGCCGCTTGAGATAGAGATCGTAGTTCAGCGCGCCCAGCCCCGGCGCCGGTAGCTCGATCTCGCCGACGCCGCGGAAGGTCAGTCCCTCATGCGCGTCCGCGTCGCCAATATCGGCATGCTTTTCGCTCTTGTCGCCGCCCGAACGCTTCACGTCCTTGGCATGCGCGATTTTGATCTTGTCGGTCAGCGTGTTGAACACCTGGTTCAGCACCTGGTCCATGCGGTCGATGTTGTGCGCCTCGAAATAGTTGGTCGGATCCATCAGCAGGCCAAGTCCGGGATGATCGACCTGCGCGAACATTTTCACCGTCTCCTCGACCGAGCCGACGACATTGTTGACATAGGTCTCGAGCAGGAACACCGCGCCGTGGTCGTAAGCCGTCCGGGCGAGGTCGGAGATCACCTTGCGGCATTCCTCGAAGCCTTCTTCGGTCTTGTTCCTGGGGTGATGCACCCAGTCGGACTCGGTGTTGTAGGTGCCGGTCTCGGAAATCACATAGGGAGAACCGAAGTCGCGCGCGTTGCGGATGATCTCCTTGAGATAGGCAAGCCGCCTTTCCCGTTCTCCCTTCTCCGGATGGATGATGTTGGTGTAGCCGGACACGCAGCAGACCGGCAGGTTATGGTCGCGAAACGTGTCGCGCACCGTCCTCGCCTTGTCCTTGGTGATCTGCCCGGCCGACAGGTCGATATCCTTGAAATGCAGGTCGAGCTGCACGGTGTTGAAACCGAGCGCCCGGATGCGCCTTGCCGATTCCTCCAACTCGTAGGGAAAATAGCCTGTGAAGATACCTGCCTGCATCATGAGGTGAAGTCCTCCGGGTAAGCGATTCAGTTGCCGCGTCTTTCGACTGCCTCAGTCGACGCGGATTTCGGACAGCTTGACGGTACGGCCCTCGGCCATGGACCGGTAGCCGGCCTCGACCAGCGCCATGGTTCTGACGTTGTCGGCAACCGACAGCGCCGGCGACGTGCCGGTCTTCAAGGCATATTTCAGTTGCTCCATGACGCCAATGAAGGCGTGCGGGAACCACATCGTCTCCCAGCTTGGGCTGACCCATTTCCCGCCCGTCGTCTCGGTCGAGGCATAGGTCAGCGTCGAGGCGACGACCTTCGGCCAGCCGATCGTGCCCTTGGCAACGCCCTTGGTGCCGTCGACGCGCCAGGCGATGTGCTGGTCGTCGTCGTAGCCTTCCTGGCGCGGACCGGACCAGACATCCTCCAGCGATACAGCGAGCACGCCGGAAGGAAAGCGCAACGTCGACACCGTGATCCCGTCGGAATGGTCGAATTTCGTGCGCGGGTCCTTGCGCGTCAGCGTGGTGATCTCGTCCGGATCGCCAAACAGGAAACGCAGCACGTCGAGATGATGCACGCTCATATTGGCGAGCGTCAGCCGGTCGTAACCGGCCAGGAAGGTCTGCCAATGCGGGATCGCGTGCATGTCGATCTCGGCAAAGACGATCTCGCCAAGCGCGCCGCTGTCGATGATCTGCTTCAGAACGCGCATCGACTGGTCGTAGCGCATGTTCTGGTTGACAGAGAGGATCTTGCCGGAGGCAGCCGCCTCGTCGCGCAGCCTCACCGCTTCCTCGACCGAAAGCGCCAGCGGCTTCTGCGCCAGGATCGCCTTGATATGCGGCTGCTTGAGCGCATGGCGGATCAGCGCCGGCTGCTGGTCGGGAGGAAAAGCGAGGTCGACGATCTCGACTTGGCTGTCCTCGATCAATTGCTCCGGCGTGTCGTGGACGGTCGGGATATGCCAGCGATCCGCCACCTTCGCGGCATTCGCCTTGGTCCGGGAAGCGATCGCCACCACCGGAAAGCCGGCCTGCGCATAGGCGGCGAGATGGCATTCGGCCATGATCATGCCGGCGCCGATGCAGCCGATCCGGTAGTCCTTGACCCGGACCTTTACGTCCGGCTCGAAACCCGTGCTCGCCATCCATTCCTCCCATCGAGGACTGGATATAACGCGATGGTCCGGGCGTCAGCCAAGGCCAGCGCCATCATTTCCCATCAGCGCTATCAAGCGGCCGCGATCAGCACCGCGCTGTCCGGCGACCAGCTAAGCACGACCGGCTGACCTTCAGCCAACCTTTCGGCGCCGGTGTTCTGGACGATCACCTTCAGCGTCTGGCCATCGCGGTCGACGAAATAGGTGCTGTTGTTGCCGGCGAAGATGCGCTTCGAGACCTGCCCAGTGAGCATGTTGGCACCGACTGGATCGGGCTTTGCCGCACCGGTCGAAATCCGGATGCGTTCCGGCCGGACCGCGCAGCTCGCCTTGGCGCCGGCCGGCACCGAGGCGCCTGTCGAAGCCGCGATCGTCGTGCCGTCGGGCAGCTTGATCCCGGAGCCGGTGGCATTGCCGCGAAAGATGTTGGCGTCGCCGAGGAAGGTCGCGGCGAACTCGCTTTGCGGCCTGTCGTAGATCTCTTCCGGCGGTCCTTCCTGCACCAGCCGGCCGTCACGCAATATGCCGATGCGGTCGCTCATCGTCAGCGCCTCTTCCTGGTCGTGGGTGACGAAGATGGTGGTGATGCCGATCTCGCGCTGAATGCGCTTCAGCTCGATCTGCATGTCGACGCGCAGCGCCTTGTCGAGCGCGCCGAGCGGCTCGTCGAGCAGGAGCACGCGCGGCTTGGTGACGATGGCCCGCGCCAGCGCCACGCGTTGGCGCTGGCCGCCGGAGAGTTGGTGCGGCTTGCGCCCGCCGAGCTTGCCGAGCTGCACGAGATCGAGCGCGCGCTGCACTTCCTTAGCGATCGTCGCCTTCGGCTCGCCGCGCACCGAGAGGCCGAACGCGACATTGTCGGCGACGCTCATATTCGGGAACAGCGCATAGTTCTGGAACACCATGCCGATGCGGCGCTTCTCGACCGGCACCCGCTCGACGCTTTCGCCACCGATGGCGATGCGGCCGGAATCGGGAAAATCGAAGCCGGCGATCTGGCGCAGCAGCGTGGTCTTGCCGCTGCCGGACGGTCCGAGCAGCGCATAGAAGCCGCCATCGGCGAAATCGATCAAGACATCGTCCAGCGCCTTGTGCGCGCCAAAACTGCGGGAGACATTCGCGACCTGGACGCCAGCCATTATTTCTCTCCGCCGAATTTGAAGAAGCGCGCCGTGAGCAGCATCAGCGCCATCGACACGACGATGATGATGGTCGAGACCGCGTTGATCTCGGGGGTAAAACCCTTGCGGATCGCGGCATAGATTTCGACCGGCAGCGTCGTCTGGCCAGGCGTCGACAGGAAATATGAAACCACGAACTGGTCGAAGGAGACGGCGAAGGCGAACAGCCCGCCGGCGATCACGCCCGGCATGATCCAGGGCAAGGTCACGCGCATGGTCACCTGCCACTGATTGGCGCCGAGCGAGCGCGCCGCCTCCTCCAGCTCCGGCGCGAAGGTCTGCAGCCGGGCCGAGACGACGACAATGACATAAGGCAGCGCCAGCGCGACATGGCCGAGCAGGATGGCCACCAGCCCGCGGCCGATGCCGACGCCGAAGAAGAAGATCAGCATCGCCGTGCCGGTGATCAGCCATGGAATGGCGATCGGCGGGAAGAGCAGCGCCTGCAGGACTTTCTTGCCGTGGAACTCGTAGCGGTAGAGCGCCAGCGAGGCCATCGAGCCGAGCACCGTCGAGATCAAAGTGGTGATGACCGCGATCTCGATGCTGTTCCAGGTCGCCGCGATCAGCTGATCGTTCTGCCACAGCGATTGATACCAGTCCGTCGTCCATTCGAACGGCAATTGGTAGAAGGGCGAAGCGTTGAACGACATCGCCGCCATGATGACGATCGGCAGATAGAGGAAGGCGAGCAGCAGCACGATATACAAGCGCCCGAGCCATTCGAGGATGCGCGTCGTTGCCATCACGCAGCCCTCCGCAGGACGGGTGCGGCCAGCGCCAGGATGATCAGCACGACGGCGAGCAGGATGAAGGAAAGTGCCGCGCCCAGCGGCCAGTTGAAGACGGCGACGAACTGGTCCTCGATGACGGTGCCGTAGAAGGTGCCGGTGCGGCCGCCGAGGATGCGCGGCTCCATGAAGGAGCCGACCACCGGCACGAAGATCAGCGCCGCTCCCGCGATCAGCCCCGGCATCGACAGCGGGATGATGACGCGCCACAACACCTGCCGCCGCGACGCGCCGAGCGAGCGGCCCGCCTCGATCAGCGAGTCGTCGATGGCCTGCAGCGTGAGATAGCAGGTGAGCACCATGTAGGGCACATAGGAATGCACCAGGCCGATGATGACGGCCGGATAGGAATACATCAGATCGATGTTGATCTTGAACGGCAGCACGGCGTTGAGCGCCGTGTCGAGGATGCCGCCTTCGCGCAGCACCATCGCCCAGGAGAAGATGCGCACAAGGCCGTTCGACCAGAAGGGCAGGATGACGAGCAGGAAGATCGCCTCGCGGCCGCGCCCCTTCAGCACCTTGGCCAGCACATAGGCCGCCGGATAGCCGATGACGACGCACCACAGCGTCACCTCGAGGCCGAGCCGCAGGGAGGCGAAGAGCAGCGTCGAGTAGAGGCTCTGCGAGAAGAAGGCGGCGTAGTTGCCGAGCGTGAACGACCATTCCTTTCCGGCCAGCGGCAGGTCGGTCATGAAGGAGAAGAAGACCATGGCGGACAGCGGCAGGAAGATCGCAACCGTCAGCCACAGATAGGCGGGTAGGAGAAGCGGCAGGGCCGGCTTCAGTCCGCGGCGCGAACCGATCGCAAGCTGGTCAGCCATCCTGCCTCTCCTCCCCGAAAGACCTCGATTACTTCACGTTGACCTTCAGCTCCTGCCACAGCGCCAGATATTTCTCGCGCTGCTCGTCGGTGACCGGCGCCTGGAACTGGATGCGCTTGGCGACATCCGGGCTGCCCATGACCTTGCGGTTGAACGCATCCTCCGGCAGCGCGTCGACCGCCTTGGTGTTGGCCGAAACCGGCGCGCCGACCTTGGTGACCCATTCGACGTAGAACTTCGGATCGATCATGTAGTTGATGAAGGCCTCGGCGCCGGCGACGTTTTTCGAGCCGACGGGAATCGAGAAGGCGTCGAGCCAGGCGACGGCGCCCTCTTGCGGGATGACGAGGGAGACCGGCAGCTTGAAATGCGTCTTGGCACGGTCGGCCGAGCCGCTCCAATAGGTGCCGATGTCGATCTGGTTGGAGGCGACCATCTGGTTCCAGTCGTTCTCCGAGCTCCAGAAGGTCTTGATTTGGGGCATCAGCGAGGTGAGCTTCGCCTTGACCGCGTCCATATCCTTGATGTCGTTGATGTTCTGACCCGACGCGATCGCGCCGAACTGCACCGCCTCGACGGCGTCGTCGCGGATGATGACGCGGCCCTTATGCGCCGGGTCCCACATTTCGGCGATGCTTGTCGGCGGCTTTTCGAAGGACTTTTCGTTGATGGCCAGAGCCGTCAGGCCCCACACCCACGGCACGCCATAGACCTTGCCGTCATGGTTGAGCATCGGCGAGCCGGCCTTGTCCTTGGCGATGTCGGCATAGTTGGAGAGTTTCGAGACGTCGATCGGCTGGATCAGCTTGCCGGCCATCGCCTGGTCGTTGAAAGCGGCGTTGATCATGACGACGTCATAGAGGCCGGGATTGGTGCGGATCTTGGTCAGCATCTCCTGTTCGGAGTTGAAGAAGTCATTGACCACCTTGAAGCCGGTCGCCTTCTCGAAATTGGCGACCGCCCACGGCTCGTCGGCGCCGTAACCTTTCCAGTTGAGCACATGCACTTCCTCGGCGGCCTGTGCTGCCAGCGTGAAAGCGGAGACGAAGACGGCGGTGGCCGTCAGAAAAGCGGTCAGTCTGGGCATGCGCATGTTCTTTTCCTCTCATTGTTTGCCCGGTTGACGGGCTTGTTAAGTTGCAGTCGCTTCCGCCCGGCCAGGCGCGGTCATCGCTTCGCCGCGCTCGGTCAGGAACTCCTGGATCTCCATGTCGGTCGGCGCCGAGGACCCGCCATGGCGGGTGACCGAAAGCGCGGCGGCGGCATTCGCGTAGCGAGCCGCCTCGCGAGGGGACATGCCGCGCGAAAGGCCACTGACGAAGGCGCCGATATGCGTGTCGCCGGCCCCGTTGGTGTCGACGGCTTCCACCTCGAAACCCGGCACCGCGCGGGTGCCGCCATCGGCCATGCGCACCAGGCAGCCATGCGCGCCGGCGCGGATGACGACACCCTCGGCTTTGGGGCAATGCTCGGCGAGCAACCGGAGGGCGACGGTCTGCGCATCGCCGGCGCCGGCAATCTCGGCGGCCTCATTGGTGTTGCAGCTCAGCCAGGTCGCGCGCGCCAGCACCCTGTCCAGGATCGGGCGCGGAATATCGGCGATCACCGGCGTCGGATCGAAGACGAAAGGAACGCCGGCCGGCAGCGCCTCGATCCAGTCGACAAGCGCATCGCGGCTGCCGGGATAGCTCAGTGTGTAGCCCGAGGTGAAAACCCAGTCGCCCGAAAGGACTTGGACCGGCTTCATCATGTCGAACGTCAGCCGGCTCTCGGCGCCCGGCCAGGAGACGAAAGTGCGCTCCGCATCGCCGCTGATCATGGCCACGCAATTGCCGCTGTCCATCGAGGTCGACGGCGGCGTCAGCGTCTCGATGCCTTCGGCGGCGAAGGAGGCGCGCAGGAAGTCTCCGTCCGGCCCGGTGCCGAGCTGGCCGCCAAACACCACCTTCATGCCGGTGCGGCTTGCGGCGACCATCATGTTGAAACCGCCGCCGGCGACGCGGGCGTAAGCTGACGCGGTCTTTTCCGTGCCGGCCGCCGGCAACGCGTCGATGCGGTAGACGTAGTCCACCACCGCGCTGCCGACATGGACGAGCCGACCGCTCACGCCGCATCCTCCTTGCCTGGACCGGTCTTGGCCGTCCGGGCCGCGACCAGATCCGCAGCCAGCGCGCAGACCTCCGCGATGTCGATGCCATGCAGTTCGGCGATGCGGTCCTGCGGCAGCTTCGACAGACCGGCGCAGGCGCCGGCCATGCCGGCGGCAATCGCCCCGATCGTGTCGGTGTCGCCGCCGAGATTGGCGGCGATCACGGCAGCCCGCCAGGCGTCGCCTTGCGCGACCTCCAGCACCGCGAAGGCGGCCGGCACCGATTCCTGGCTGGCAACGCCGGTACCGATCAGGTCGACGATCTGCTTGATGGCTTCCTTCTCCGCCTTGCCGCGGACAAGCTCCTGCGCCCAGACAATGCGCACGGCGATGTCGCCGCCGGTGACCCAATGGCCAAGCGTAGCGCCAAGCCTTGCTGCCGCGACCGCATGGCCGGAAGCGGCGCGCCAATCGCCGCCCGAAATGCCAAGGCTGACTGCAGCGGCAACGGCACTGGCGGAAGCTATTGCGATGGATGTGTTGTGCGTGGCCCGGCAGGTTTCGGCCACCTTGGCGACCAGCGCGCCAAGCGGCTCCGACGGCATCATGATGCCGACCGGCGCGATGCGCATCGCCGCGCCATTGGTGTCGCCAGCGCGCCCGGCCTCTTCGGCCGGCACGCCGCTGTTGATGGCGTCGATGGCGCGCTTGGTCGATGGTCCGAGCAGGTCGTAGCTGCCGCGCGCCTTGACGTCGCGTTCCCAGCCGAGCAGCGCGTTCACCCAGCGCGCATGGTCGAAACGCTCGCCGGACTCGACCAGAATGTGGCCAAGCAGCAGTGCCTGCTCGGTGTCGTCGGTGATCGCGCCGGCCGGCAGCCCTTTCGACACCGGGTGATCGGCGGCGGGCGCGACGAAATCCTCGACATGGCCGTAAAGCTCGGCGATGCGGCCCGGCGACAGAAGCTGCGTCGGCATGCCTAGCGCGTCGCCCAGCGCCCCGCCGATCAGCGCGCCCATCGCCCGATCGATCGCATCCCCTGCCATGCTCAGAACTCCAGATGCAGCGCGAAATGCGCGGGGTTGAGCAGGCTGGTGACGAATTCGATGGCGCGCCCGTCGGCGGCGCGCGTCAGCCGGCGCGTGCGCAGGAACGGCGTGCCGGGCGCGCAGGCGAGAATGGCGGCGTCGGCAGCGCTCAGCATCTCGATGTCGACCCATTCCTCGCCATGGTCGGGCACGAGCCCTGCGCCACGCAGCGTCTGGTGCAGCGTGCCTTCGCGCAAGCCCCGCAGGGGTATGTCTTCCAACTCGGGCGACAGCGGCAGCCGGCTGCGCTCGATCGAGATGGCATGGCCGTCATCGGCATTGGTGCGTGCGCGGTCGACGGCGATGAAGGATGGGCTCTCGACGCCGAGCCTGGCCGCCAGTTCCGCGTCCTCGATGATCTCGAGCCGCAAGGTGCGGGTCTCGGCATTGGCGCCGGCATTGGCCAGCGCGCGCGACCAGCCGATCGCGTCGTCGACCGGCATGCCGTCGAAGGTGACGAAGGAACCGATGCCGACCTTGGTGGTGATCAGCCCGCGGCTCGACAGTTCCTCAAGCCCCTTGCGGACCGTGTTGCGGCTGACCGAGAAGCGCTGCACGAGCTCGTTTTCGCTCTGCAGCCGGTCGCCGAAGCCGAGCAGGCCGGAGCGTATCTCATGCTCCAGAACCGTCGCGATCTGCTCGGGCTTGCCCGTGCCGGGAGAGAGCTGCATAGCGCGACGGGCCATATGGATACCTGTTCAATGAACCTGTATAATCCTGTTCATTAGCGGATATGAAATGACGCGTCAACGGCTAGGTCCTTCTTCCGGTCACTATACCGGGGCAATCGCGTATGGGCTTATCGGCGACGACCAACGCCTCATCCTCGGGCTTGTCCCGAGGATCCGCATCGTGCCACGTCGTCAGGTTGCGCAGCGGCAGGAGGCTCCGCCGGTCGATCGTCCGCCCGCGACCGCCACAACCGCCCCGCCGGCTTTCCCCGCGCTGTCGTCCTCGGTACCGGCCGCTCCCGCGCCACAGGCGTCTTCTGCCTCGCTGTCGAATGCGATGCCGACGTGGTAGGAGCTCGTTCTCGACCGATTGGAGGAGTTCAAGCGTTATCCGGCTCTTGCACAGTATCGCCGCCAGCAAGGCGTATCCTATGTTCGCTTCACGATGGATCGCAGCGGTAGGTGCTCGTGGCGAGGATCGAGCAGACCTCCGGGCCATGACCTCCTCGACGAAGAGACTTTGGCGTTGATCCAGCGCGCCCAGCCCCTGCCCAAACCGCCTGCAGAGGTGCCTGGCGACCGTCTCGAACTGGTGGTGCCGATCGAGTTCTTCCTACATGGGCAGAACTAAGCCAGCCAACTCATCCGGGGGCAAAGGCGGATCATCAGGCGCTCGTCGGTTGCCGGCTGCTTCGCCCCGCACCCGTCACACCTGAGCCATGCCGCCGTCGACGTATAGCTCGGCGCCGGTTATGAAGCTTGCTTCGTCGCTGAGTAGAAACCACGCCGCCGCCGCGGCTTCTTCCACGCGGCCCATGCGGGCCAGCGGTATCTGGCTGACGATCCCGTCGCGCATTTCGTCTGGGATCGATGCCATCATGGCGGTGTCCGTTGGGCCGGCGCTCAGGATGTTCACGTGTACGCCGCGCGGCGCGAGTTCGCCAGTCCAGCTGCGCACATAGGAGCGCAGAGCCGCCTTGGTTGCGGCATATGTTCCATAGGGCGTCGCCCCTTTGACGTCGGCGACCGACCCCAAGAACAGCGCCGAGCCCCCGGCAGCCATGCGCGGCGCCGCTGCCCGCATGGTGAGAAGGGCGCCGCGCACGTTCACCGCGAAGTGGCGGTCGAAATGCTCCGGTATGCTCTCTTCCAGGTCCGCCGGTTCCATGATGCCGGCGTTGTAGACCAGCGCATCGATTTGACCGCCCTGCGCCCCGACTGTCGCGATGACCCGTTCAATATCCGCGGGGTTGCTCGCGTCGGCCACCACACTGCGCGCGGCGGGGCCAATTTGGGCGACTGCGGCTTCGACATCAACAACGCGACGGCCGGTCAGGAAGACCAAGGCGCCCTCCTTCGCCAACCGCTCGGCGATGGCCAGGCCGATGCCACTCGCGCCGCCCATCACCAGAGCCACTTTCTTCGTCATAGCTGGCATTAATTCAGCCCCCGCTGGTATTCGCTGTGCAAACGAGCTGCGGTCGGGGAGTCGAACAAGTTATCGAGACAAGCGCGTGCGGCCATCTGGCGAAACGTACCGTTTTGCGTTGGATCGCCAGCGTCATGCATCGTATCGGTCATCCAGGCACTGAACTCCTGGTACTTCCAGATGTGCGGCAGGACCGTGCTTGAGTAGGCGTCCAGCGCCGCTCTGTCGTGATCGCGCGCCGCACGCACCAGCGCCTGGGCGAGCACATCCACATCGTATAGAGCCAGATTCATTCCCTTGGCGCCCGTGGGCGGCAAGAGGTGGGCGGCATCGCCGACGAGGAAAAGATTCCGATATTGCATCGGCGCATAGACCACCGATCGCATAG
>NZ_RZRY01001250.1:0-1050 GCF_003998035.1 Mesorhizobium sp. M2A.F.Ca.ET.039.01.1.1
AGGCAGCGGCCATCCTGCTGCCGATCCTGTGCCTGATGGATATCGTTTCGGTGTGGACGTGGTGGGGCGTCTATGACCGCAAGATGCTGGTCGACATGATGCCCGGCGCCGTCATCGGCATCGGCCTCGGCTGGCTGACCGCCGCCTTGGTGACCGAGGAGATGGTGCGGCTGATCGTCGGCGCCGTCGCACTGGTGTTCGTGCTGCGCTGGCTCTACCTGCAGTTCCGCCATGGCGCCGATCACGCGGCGGAGCCGAACCGCATCGCCGCCGCTTGCTGGGGCACGGTGGCCGGCTTCACCAGCTTCGTCGCCCATGTCGGCGGTCCGCCCTTCCAGGTCTACGCGCTGCCGATCCGGCTCGACCCGAAAGTGCTGTCCGGAACCGCGGCGATCTTCTTTGCCGCCACCAACGCGCTGAAGCTCATCCCCTATTTCGCGCTCGGCCAGTTCGACACCGCCAACCTCACGGCCTCGGCGGTTCTGATGCCGCTGGCGCCGCTGTCTACCATCGCCGGCGCCTGGCTGGTGCGCCGCATGCGGCCGGAGATCTTCTATCCGTTCACCTACGCCACCGTCGCGGTGGTCGCCGTCAAGCTGCTGTGGGATGGCATAGTCGGCTTGATGTAGAAACGAGGCGGCCTTCAACCGCCTCGCTCCAAAAGATGTAACGCTCAGGCGGCGCTCGGTACCAGCTGGCGGCCGCCGCCGAAGGCGAGCGCGGCGCCGAGCGCAATCACCATTGCCATGCCGGCAAGAATGCCGATGTCGTGCAGAGTGGGCTTCAGCACCATGTCGGCGATGATCACCAGCATCACCGCATAATCGAGGCGCGCCCATCTCATCATGCGCTGGCCGATGGCAAGGACGGCGGGCGTCACACCCTGCTCGGCGACCATGGCGCCCATGCGCTCGCCGGTCGGCTTGAAGATCAGCATGCCGATCGAGAAGGTCGTGGCATAGCCGACGAGGCCGATGACGATCCACAGTTCGGTGAAGCCGACCCAGAAACCGCACATGACGAGGCCGAAGATCAGCGTCAGCATCGACA
>NZ_RZRY01001251.1:0-1049 GCF_003998035.1 Mesorhizobium sp. M2A.F.Ca.ET.039.01.1.1
GGCGTCGGCGGCGCAGACTTTGATCTCGGCTTTGAGGCGTACGCGTTCGTCCCTCGACAGGCCGGGCGCTCCATCGACCTTGTCGAAGAACCTGCGTTCCTCCAAGGGGTGGAGCAGACCATCGGCGAAAGCGATCACCATGCCGAGCATGATTGACAGTTGCATGGGCCGGTAATGCTGGCTCGGTTCGGGATCAGAGTCAGCTTCGCGTTCTAGGCCAAAAACCATCGCCAGTTCGTCTGGTTTTGCGGACTTCAGGGAAAAGGAAGGTGCGGCGGTATGAGCATAGCCAAAGGCTCCCAGAATTGCGGAAAGTTCTTTCTGTTTCGCTCGCGCGGCAATTTTGTCGGGATCCATCCCAGCCAATTCAGCCAGTTTCTGAATTGATATTAGGGCGTCATTACTCGCCAGTTCCTGGAGCCGCCTCAACGGGCTGCCAGCGAGTGTTTCACAATTCTTCACGCGCAAACCCAAGGGCAGCTGAGCCACAGCCGCAAGGCTAGGCTTCAGTCCCTCCGAACGGCCGAGCATGCGGCTATAGTCGTCGAGCCGATCCGTGCAGTCGTCGAAGATGCGGCGTGCACCGCCTATCGGTTCGCTGCGGTTTGTGATGTCCGGCAGGTCTCCGCCAAAGGGGCGAATTGCAAGATCGAACGTCCCGCTGCAGGCACGGTAGTTGACCTTCAGTTTCCGCACTCCGGCGGCCGGAACGCGCACGCCTTTTGGATATTGCTTCTCCACCGCTTCCGCGAACAGCTCTCGCAATAGAGTCTGTGCCCGTCGCGCCGGCGTTCGCACCCTCGTTTCGGGGTCGGCAAGGACGTAAGCCAACAAAAGGTCCGGTTCGATCGCCTCTCCGCCGCGCACCCGCATCCCGAGGGCGACCTTCAGCATTAGCGGAATCTCGTAGCTATTTTCCTCGACTTCCAGGTCAAACTTTTCCGGCAACTGAGCCGATTTTAGCTGGTAAGCCGAAAGCAACTCACCAGCATAACGCTTGAACGAACCATTCCCTCCATACACCTGCAATAGCCGGCGAACCTCTGCAA
>NZ_RZRY01001252.1:0-1047 GCF_003998035.1 Mesorhizobium sp. M2A.F.Ca.ET.039.01.1.1
CCCCCTCACCCGGATTGCCGACCGAATTGCGAAGCGCAATTCGGGGCAATCCGACCTCTCCCCGAGGGGAGAGGAGCGAGCCGGCGCTGGCGCCAGTCTCTTCTCCCCTCGGGGAGAAGGTGGCCGCGAAGAGGCCGGATGAGGGGGCGTCCGCGATGGATGCTTGACCACACGGAGCTTGTCGTACAAACGACGGTGTCGATTTTCGGAGAAAGAGACATGGCCACCGCCGACGACATCGCTCTGATCAAGAAACAGGAAGCCACGCTGGTCTTCCCGGCCTTCGACGAGGCCGTCGCCTTCAAGATCGGTTCCGGCATCAGGGATCGGGCGCTGAAGGAAGAGCTGCCGATCATCGTCGACATCAGGACCTTCGACCGGCCGCTCTTCTATGCCGCGATGCCGGGCTCCAACGCCTCCAATCCGGACTGGGCGCGGCGCAAGATCAACGTCGTGAAGCGCTATCTGAGAAGCACCTATCGCCTTGTGCTGGAGCAGCAGCGGCCTGACCGCACGTTCAAGGTCGGCGAAGCGCTTGACATCGCCGACTATGTGCTGGCCGGCGGCGGCTTTCCGGTCACGGTCAAGGGGGCCGGGGTCATTGGCGTCATCGCCGTTTCGGGCCTGCCGGAGCGCGAGGACCACGGCGTCGTGGTCGATGCGATCTGCGCGCATCTCGGCGTCGATGCGAGCAAGCTCAGATTGCCGCCGGAAGACAAATGACCGATCCAAAGACCTTCCTCACCTCGATCTTCAAGGCCGCCGTCGCCGCCGCCGACCCGGAAAAGACGATCCGCAATCATTTGCCGGCTAAGCCGAAAGGCCGCACCGTCGTCATCGGCGCGGGAAAGGGCTCGGCGCAGATGGCGGCGGCCTTCGAGAAGGTCTGGGACGGTCCCATCGATGGTCTGGTCGTCACCCGCTACGGCTATGGCGCCAGTTGTGAGCGCATCGAGATCATCGAGGCGGCGCATCCGGTGCCGGATGCCGCCGGCCTGGAGGCCTCGCGCCGGCTGCTCGAGAAGGTGCGGGGCCTGACTTCGGAAG
>NZ_RZRY01001253.1:0-1047 GCF_003998035.1 Mesorhizobium sp. M2A.F.Ca.ET.039.01.1.1
ATCCTGGTCAGCGACGACGACATCATAGCTGCGCAGAAGGCGCTGTGGGACCGCGTGCGAATCATCGCCGAGCCGGGTGGCGCAGCGGCCTTCGCCGCCATGCTTTCCGGGCGCTATGTGCCGGCGGAGGGCGAGCGCGTGGCGGTCCTGGTCTGCGGTTCCAATACGAATCCTGGCAATTTCTGATCATAACCCGGCAAAACCGCTTCACGTTTTTGGAACCCGCCTCGCCTTTGCCGTGTTTGCTGGTATCCTTCTGGTGATGACGTCCGGGCTTACGCCCGGGCAGGAAGGGCCGATGACGGAACGACCCATTTCCAGCGGCGAACGCGGCCTGGCCTTGCGCTTGGCGCTCAGCCGGTTGGCGACGCGGGCCTCGATGGTCTTCGAGCGCGGCTGGCCGCTCGTGCTGCCGCTGTTGATCGCCATCAGCCTGTTTCTCAGCTTTTCGTGGTTCGGCCTGTTCCCGCGTCTGCCCGACGTCGCGCGCATCGGCCTCTTGATCCTGTTCGCCCTGTCCGGGGTCGCGGCGCTCTATCCGCTGCGTTTCTTCCGCATGCCCTCTGCCGCCGAGATCGACAGGCGTATCGAGGCGGCAAACCAGTTGCTGCACAGCCCGGTCCAGGTGCAGACCGATCGTCCCAGCGGCGCCGAGAGCATCTTCTCGCAGGCCTTGTGGCGCGAGCACCAGAAGCGGATGGCCGAGCGGCTGTCGAGCCTCGGCGCCGACCGACCGCGCAGCCGCGTCCCGGACTACGATCGCTGGGGCCTGCGCGCCGTGGCGGGGCTGCTGTTCGTCACCGCTTTGGCCTTCTCCTTCGGGCCCTTCGGCGGCAGGGTCAGCGACGGCTTCGTTGCCCGCGCCGCGCGCGATACCGTGCCGCCGCGCATCGACGCCTGGGTGACGCCGCCCGCCTATACCGGCAAGGCGCCGCTGTTCCTGACCGCCGACGCCAACCAGGCGGTCCAGACCTTCTCGGTGCCGCAAGGCAGCGACGTTTCGCTGCGCGTCACGGGCAGTTCCGGAGAGGAGACGCTAAGCTACGC
>NZ_RZRY01001254.1:0-1041 GCF_003998035.1 Mesorhizobium sp. M2A.F.Ca.ET.039.01.1.1
GAATCGCGCGTGCCGGCCAGCGACTTCTCGATCTCGTTTAGGCGCGGACTGATGTCCTCGAACTCGGGCAGCGGCGTGCCGGGCCTGGAAAGATGCGCCGATAGGCCGGCGACCTGCGCTTCCAGGCTGCGGATCAGCGCCGGATCGATGCCGGCGACCTGATGCGCCGACGATTCCAGCCGGCTGGAAATATCCTCGAGCCGGCTTTCGAGCCCGCGGATCGCCATATCGCTGGCGGGATCGGGCGCGCGCGTCTCGATGCGCTTGGCCAGAGCGGTGAAGCGGGCATCGATCGCTTCCATGATGCCGGCGCTGTCGTCTTGACGCATGCGCTGGTCGAGCCTATTCGCCACCTCGTCCAGCCGACGCTCCAGATCGTGGAACAACGCGTTGCTTTGTTCGATTGCGTCTCCCTGGCGGCGCTCGAGCAGCATCGACAGCGCGTCGAAGCGCTGCTCCAGGCCCTGGAAGATCTGGTCCGCGTCGGGCATGGCCGGCGCGCGGTCCATCTTGTCGGTGATGGAAGCGATCTGTTTGCCCAGACGCTCCATGGCCTGCTCGGGCAGATCGGTGCGGCCGGCCAGCTGGTCCACGCGGCTGGTGAGAAGATTGAGGCGGTCGAGGACCTCGGCGCCGGGCCGCGACTGCGCGACTTCTTCGATCTGCACCGCCAGCGAGGCCATGCGCTTCTCGATCCGGCCGAAGGTCTCGGGGTCGAAGGCATTGGCCTGCGCGGCTACCGTCGAGGCGACGATGGCGCGGGAAATCTCGTCCAGCCGCTCGTCGATCATGGCGAGCGTTTCGCCGCCGCGCGCGGTCTGCTGGCCGGCGAAGCGGTCGACCGCGCCGGCAAGCGTGCGCACCTTTTCCTCCAGCGAGCGCAGCGAAAGCGATTCCGGCAGGCTGTTGACGGCGCTGCTAATCTGCTCGAGCCGATCTGTCAGCACTGAAAGGCTAGGGCCTTCGGCGCGCTTGCGCTGGTCGGCGTCGACACGGTCCTCGAAAGCGCTCCAGCGGCGGTCGAAATCGTCCCAGCGGCGG
>NZ_RZRY01001255.1:0-1040 GCF_003998035.1 Mesorhizobium sp. M2A.F.Ca.ET.039.01.1.1
ATCGTGCGCGGCCTCACCGGTTACGGCCTGACCGATTGTCTGCGCATCACGATCGGGCCGCAGGACGTCATGGATCGCACGCTGCGCGTGCTCACCGTCCTGCGCGGCCGGCAATGCTGGTAAGGGCTTCATCCGAGGGGATTTCAAGACGTGACGTCAGACATGCCGTATCTGCCCGCCCGCGATTTCATCGGTTATGGCGAGCGGCCTCCGCAGGCTGAGTGGCCGGGTGGCGCGAAACTGGCGCTCAACATTGTCGTCAATTACGAGGAAGGTGCCGAATACTCGATCGGCGAAGGTGACGGTGTTTCCGAAACGATCCTGTCCGACCTTGCCGTCGCGCCCGCCGTGCCCGGCCTGCGCAACCGCAACATGGAATCGCTTTACGAATACGGCTCGCGCGTCGGCGTCTGGCGGCTGATCTCGCTGTTCCGGGACAAGGGTGTCATTCCCACCTTCTACATCGTCGGACGCGCGCTGGAGCTAAACCCGGCCGCGGGCAAGGCGATCGCGGCACTCGGCAGCGACATCGTCTGCCATGGCTGGCGCTGGATCGACTACGCGCCGCTCAGCGAAGAGGAAGAGCGCCAGCACATCGCCATGACGGTGGACGCGGTCCGCACGATCACCGGCATCGATCCGCTCGGATGGTACACCGGCCGGCCAAGCCTCAACACCAGAAGGCTGGTCGTCGAGCATGGCGGCTTCCTGTTCGACTGCGACGACTACAATGACGACCTGCCCTATTTCGTCGATGTCGGCGGCAAGCGGCATCTGGTCGTGCCGCACAGCTTCGACAACAACGACAGCCGCTTTTCGCGCGGCTCCGGTCTGGAGACCGGCAGCCAGTTCTTCGACTATGTCAGCGACGGCGTCGACTGGCTGCTGAAAGAAGGCCAGAAGACACCGCGCATGATGACGGTGTCGCTGCATTGCCGGCTGGCTGCGCGTCCCGGCCGCATGATCGGCCTGGAGCGCTTCCTCGACAAGATCACCGCCAATCCCGATATCTGGGTCTGCCGCCGCTCCGACATCCCCCG
>NZ_RZRY01001256.1:0-1039 GCF_003998035.1 Mesorhizobium sp. M2A.F.Ca.ET.039.01.1.1
GGTCACGGCCAGGACGGCGTGGCTATGGCGCAAGGCAGCGTCAATGCGTGGATCAACGACTATGAGGAGGCTTTGGCCATTGGGCGCGAAATCGGCGACAAGGTGATCGTCATCGGAACCTCGACCGGCGGCTCGCTGGCGGCGTGGGCCGCAACGCAGCCCGGCGCATCCGACGGTGTCGCGGCCATCGCGTTCATATCGCCGAATTTCGGCGTCAAGGCCTCCGGCGCGGAGTTGCTGACCATGCCCTGGGGCAGGCAGATCGCCGAACTTGTCGGCGGCAAGGAGCGCAGTTTCCCGGCACGCAACGCGCTGCACGAAAAATTCTGGACGACCAAATACCCGATGAAAGCGGTGCTGCCGATGGCCGCGCTCACCGAGCTTGCCTATACCGCGCCGGTCGAGAAGGCAAAGATCCCTGCCCTGTTCATCTTCTCGGATTCCGACAAGGTGGTGCGGCCGGATCGCACACGCGAGATCGCCGGGCGCTGGGGCGGTCCGCACGAGCTGGTGCCGGTCGACGATACCGGCGATCCGGACAATCACGTCATCGCCGGCGATGTGCTGTCGCCGCAGACCACACGCTTTCTAACGGAGCGTATCGTGGTCTGGGTGAAGGCGTTGATGCAGCAGCAATCTGGCCAGTGAAACGAAAAACGGCCGGAGCATTCGCTCCGGCCGTTCCTCGATCAGATTTGATGAGCTCAAGCAGCGCGGTTCGCCGGACGCTTGCCGCCGAAGCGGCGCTTGTTGTTGCCCTTGAAGCGCTTGAAACCGCCGGGTTTGCGCTCGCCGTTCGGCTGCGCGGCCGCCGGGCGTTCGCCCTGCGGCTTCGGTCCGCGCTCTCCGTTGGGCTTGCCGGTGAAGTGCTTCTTGCCACCGCCATTGCCCGGTCGGCGGCCGTCGCGGCGGCCGCCATGATGCTCGCGGTCATTGGCCGGCTCGAAATGGCGCTCGGTCTTTTCCCTGGGGTCGCGCTGCGGATCCGGGCTGCCGAGGTGGTCGGCAACGACCGGCAGCTTCATGCGGATGATACGCT
>NZ_RZRY01001257.1:0-1036 GCF_003998035.1 Mesorhizobium sp. M2A.F.Ca.ET.039.01.1.1
TAGCGTGGCCGGGCGCTCTTTGGATTGGCTACCGGAAGCTCTTCGGTGACCGCATGACCGAGGCGCGAGAGCGCGGCAGCCGCCGCGCGCCGGCCGCTGGCGATGGCGTCCTCCTCGGCAACGGCGCCGGCGAGATGGACGGGACCTTGAGGAAGCGTGATCGTCATCATGTGCGTGGCGGCGTCGTAGCCGACCTTGCCGCCAGCCTGGCAGGGCAATTGCCATGCCGGCGCGCTGCCGATCGAAACCGTCAGCAGGTCGCACGCGATCCAGCTTCCGCCGATACGGACGCGGGCGAGGTGACGGTTGCCGGCCGTGCCTTCCGCCGCCTCCACGGTTACGCCTTTGCGGATGGCGACGCCCTTGCCCCGGAGCTCAGCTTCCAGCGGACTGGTAGCGCCGGCAGGTCTCGGATCGACTAGCTCGACGACCGATACGCTGGCGTCCAGCAGATCGAGCGCCGTCCGGTAGCCGTCGTCATGGGCGGCCAGCACCACGGCACTGTCGCCAGGCCGCACGCCATAGTGGCGGATCAGGCGCTGCGCGGCTCCGCCGAGCATGATCCCCGGCAGGTCGTTGTTTCGGAAGACGGCCGGCTGCTCGATGGCTCCAGTCGCGAGGATCACCTCCCGGGCGCGTGTCCGATGGAGGCGATCGCCCTCGATCAGCGGCAGCCAATTGTCCTCGTACCAGCCATTGCAGACGGTGCCGGTCAGCAGCTTGAGATTGGGCAGCGATGCGAGCCGTGACGACAGGCCGGAGAGGACGGCCGGATCATAGCGGCCATAGCTCAGCACGCCGCCGACCTCGGGATTCTCGTCGCACAGCACAACGTCGGCGCCGGCCTCGGCGGCGGCGATCGCGGCACTCAGTCCCGTCGGGCCGGCGCCGACGACGAGCACGTCGCAATGCAGATGCGTCTTGTCGAAATGCCGGTGCGGAGCCTTGGTGTCGACCACGCCGAGGCCCGCCTTGCGGCGGATCATCGGCTCCCAGAATTTCAGCCAGCTGTCGCGGCGCGGGCCCATGAAGGTGC
>NZ_RZRY01001258.1:0-1035 GCF_003998035.1 Mesorhizobium sp. M2A.F.Ca.ET.039.01.1.1
TTTCCGGCCTCTTTTGTTTTTTTGCTGTCGTGCCGATCAGCTCGGCAGCGCCGGCATCAGCTTCGGATCGGGCTTCTCGGCGAGATGCGGCAGGTCCTTGCTGGCGATGAAGGTGTAGAACATCGGCACGACGAAGAGCGTGAACATGGTGCCGACCAGGATGCCGGTGAAGATGACCAGGCCCATCGAATAGCGGGCGGCCGCGCCGGCGCCGCTGGAGATGATCAGCGGCACGACGCCCAGCGCCATCGCCGCCGTCGTCATCAGGATCGGCCGCAGGCGCACCTTGGCCGAAGCGATGATGGCGTCGCGGCGGCGCATGCCGTGCACCTCGCGCTGCTGGTTGGCGAACTCCACCAGCAGAATGCCGTGCTTGGTGATCAGGCCGATCAGCGTGATTAGGCCGACCTGGGTGTAGATGTTGAGCGTCCCGAGCCCGATGTTGAGCGGCACGATGGCGCCGAAGATCGACAGCGGCACGGCCATCATGATGATCAGCGGGTCGCGGAAGCTCTCGAACTGGGCCGCCAGCACCAGATAGATCACGACCACCGCCGCGGCGAAGGCGATCAGGATGGTGTTGCCCTGCTCCTTCTCCTGCCGCGACTGGCCGGAATAGTCGATGAAGAAGGTGTCGGGCAGGGTCTCATTGGCGATATCCTCCAGCACCTTCAAGCCGTCGCCGGTGGTCACGCCGGGCAAAGGCAAGGCCGAAATCGTCGAGGAGTTCAGCTGGTTGAACTGCTCGATGGCCGCCGGCGAGGCGTTGGTCGAGATCTTCACCACCGCCGACAGCGGCACCATCTTGCCGTCGACGCTGCGAATGAAATACTCGCCAAGCTTCTCGGGGTTGTCGCGGAATTCCTGCGGCACCTGCGGGATGATGTCGTAGCTGTTGGAATCGCGGTCGAACTGCGCCACCTCGGCGCCGCCGACCAGCAGCGTCAACGTATTGCCGATATCGGCGATCGGCAGGTTCAACGCCGCCGCGCGCTCGCGGTCGATGGTGACCGTCACCTGCGGCGCGTCGTAGGC
>NZ_RZRY01001259.1:0-1035 GCF_003998035.1 Mesorhizobium sp. M2A.F.Ca.ET.039.01.1.1
GTATGATCCAGCTCATCTGTCTCTCTCCTGGTTCAAGGCTCGGTTCACGTAGGCAAGCGGTTCGCTACTCGGCGGCCTGCACGCGTCGGGTCCCGCTCTCACGCTCGGCGACGAGCGCGCGGACCCGCGGAATGAGGTCGCGGCCGTAATGGAACGCGTCCTCCAGCGGATCGAACCCACGGATCAGGAAGGTGGTGACGCCGAGGTCGTAGTAGTCGAGCATGGCTTCGGCCACCTGATCCGGCGTGCCGACCAGCGAGGTGGAATTGCCGCTTGCACCGGTCAGTGTCGCGATCTCGGTCCACAGCCGTTTGTCCAGGCGCTTGCCTTGGGTGGCGGCCGCGAGCAGCCGCCGCGAGCCTTCGTTGGCTGGCTGCTGGCCGGCGGCATTGCCGCGGATCAGGCGCTCGCCGCTGGCGTGCAGCGCCTTCGCGCGCTCGAGGATGCGGTCGGCCTTTGCCCAGGCGTCTTCCTCGGTGTCCGCCAGGATCGGGCGCAGCGACAGGCTGAAGCGCGGCGAGCGGCCGTAAGGAGCGGCCGCGGCGCGCACGCGCCGGATCGTTTCCGCTACCTGCGCCAGCGTCTCGCCCCACAGCGCATAAATGTCGGCATGCTTGCCGGCGACCGCGATCGCCGCGTCGGACGAGCCTCCGAAATAAACCGGAATGCCGTCCGGCCCCTGCGGCTTGACCTCGGAAAAGGCTCCGGTGACGCGGTAGAACTTGCCCTCGTAATCGAATGGCTTAGCGCTCGTCCATTCCTGGCGCAGGATGTCGAGATATTCGCTGGTGCGGGCGTAGCGCTCTTCCTTGGTCAGCTGATCGCCGTCCTGCGCAAGCTCCTGGTCGTTGCCGCCGGTGATGATATGGACCGCGATGCGGCCGTCGCTCAGATGGTCGAGCGTCGCGAACTGCCGGGCGGCGAGTGTCGGGGCCGTGAAGCCTGGCCGGTGGGCGACCATGAGCTTCAGCCGCTGGGTCCGCTCGGTCACGTGCTGCGCGACGAGAATGCTTTCCGGAGAGGTGGAATGGAAGG
>NZ_RZRY01000125.1:0-12309 GCF_003998035.1 Mesorhizobium sp. M2A.F.Ca.ET.039.01.1.1
GATCAAGGCCACCAAGGTCGGCGGCGCGACACCGACGCGAGAGACCGAGCGCGGCGTCGAATTCATCGGCATCTGCTCCTCGCGTGAGGTCTCCGACGACAAGGCCGCGCAGATGGTGTTCCAGGCCGAGGGCACCAACGACAAGGACGCCGACGAGCTCAGCAAGAAATATGTCGCCGAGCTGCGGCAGAAGGCCAAGATCGTCGAACGCTAGAGCCGGAGACATAGGTCGGACCAGCCTCAATCCGTCTCCCAAATCCGAGAAATGGAGCATGATGTCGTCCGAAAACCGCAGCACATTTCTCGGCGTCATGCTCTGAGCGACAAGCATGCGATACCGCAGTCAGCCCACCCAATGAGCCCGCGCAAGACCGATGCGCCGCTGGCGCTCAGTGTCGGCGACCCTTCGGGCATCGGACCCGAGATCGCCATCGCCGCCTGGCAGGCGGGCGACAGCGCCGGGGTGCCGCCCTTCTATCTGCTGGCCGACCCGGCCCTGATCAAAGCCCGCGCCCGTCTTGTCGGCGCGAATGTGACGGTTGTCGAGACCTTACCCGGACAGGCCGCGCCTCATTTTGCCCGTGTGCTCCCCGTCGTGCCGCTCCATGCGCGCCATGTCGACACCCCGGGAGAGCCGGATCCGGCCAATGCCGCCGGCACCATCGAGGCGATCGACCGGGCAGTCGCCGACTGTCTCGCCGGCAGCGCCGCCGCGGTGGTCACCTGTCCGATCGCCAAGAAGCCGCTTTACGATGCGGGATTCGGCTTTCCCGGCCACACCGAATATCTGGCGCATCTGGCTTCGCGCCACACCGGCAAGGAGGTCACGCCGGTGATGCTGCTGGCCGGACCCGATCTGCGCACCGTTCCGGTGACCATCCATATCCCCCTGGCCGAAGTGCCGAAGGTGCTCACCACGGAGCTGATCGTCGCCGTCGCGCGCATCACCGCCGCCGATCTCAAGAGCCGCTTCGGCATCGCGCGGCCGCGGCTTGCGATCGCCGGGCTCAACCCGCATGCCGGCGAAGGCGGCGCCATGGGCCAGGAGGATGCCGCAATCGTCGCCCCGGCCGTCGAGACGCTGAAGGCGGAAGGCATCGATGCGGTTGGGCCGCTGCCGGCCGACACGATGTTTCATCCACGCGCGCGCGCCACCTATGATGCGGCGCTGTGCATGTATCACGACCAGGCGCTGATTCCGGCCAAGACCTTGGCCTTCGACGAGGCGGTCAATGTGACGCTGGGCCTGCCCTTCATCCGCACCTCGCCGGATCACGGCACCGCCTTCGATATCGCCGGCAGGGGCATTGCCCGCGCCGAGAGCCTGATCGCGGCGCTCAGGCTGGCGCGCCGGCTGGCCGACAGCGATCCAAGCCGCGGCCGCGTGAGGACGCCTTGAACGAGCGCATGACGATCGACGGGTTGCCACCGTTGCGCGCGGTGATCGAGCGGCATGGACTCCAGGCCAAGAAGGCGCTCGGGCAGAATTTCCTGCTCGACCTCAACCTGACAAGCAAGATCGCCCGCGCCGCCGGCGATCTCAGCGAGGCGACCGTGATCGAGGTCGGTCCCGGCCCGGGCGGGCTGACGCGGGCGCTGCTGTTCAACGGCGCGCGGCGCGTGATCGCCATCGAGCGCGACGAGCGCTGCCTCGAAGCGCTGGCTGAGGTTTCCAGCCACTATCCCGGTCGCCTGGAGGTCATTCCCGGCGATGCGCTGAAAACGGATTTTGCCGCGCTTGCCGGTACGGCGAATGGCGGGCCGGTGAAGATCGCCGCCAACCTGCCCTACAATATCGGCACCGAGCTTCTGATCCGCTGGCTGACGGTCAACGACTGGCCGCCCTTCTACCAGTCGATGACGCTGATGTTCCAGCGCGAGGTGGCGGAGCGCATCACGGCGGGTCCAGCCAGCGACGCCTATGGCCGGCTCGGCGTACTGGCCGGCTGGCGCACCGAGGCGAGGATCGCCTTCGACGTGCCGCCGCAGGCTTTCACGCCGCCGCCCAAGGTCACCTCCTCCGTCGTGCATCTGGTGCCGCGCCCGTCTCCCCTGCCCGTCGACGGCAAGAAGCTCGGCCGTGTCACCGAGGCGGCCTTCGGCCAGCGCCGCAAGATGCTGAGGCAAAGCGTGAAGAGCCTGGGCGGCGAGGCTTTGCTGACACGGGCCGGCATCGACCCGACGCGGCGGGCGGAAACGCTGAGCGTGGAAGAGTTTGTCCGGCTGACGAACGCCGTTTGACCGCCGACGCCACCACTGGAACCCACATTCCCGACGATCAAGCCAATGCGCATTTTGCCGCGAGACGGCAGGCGGCGGGTGGCAAGTGAGGGTCGTCTGACTGACCTTTGCGCTTCGCGAGCCGCCACAGGCCGGCGCTGCCCCTCATCCGGCCCTTTGGGCCACCTTCTCCCCGTAAAACGGGGAGAAGGAAAGGCTGCCTACTCCGTCTTCTCGTCCAGCAATCCCGAGATGAAGTCGAACAGGCCAGGCCGCCTGTCGCGGCGCAGACGCTCGGCAGCAACGATGGCGCGGACCTCGGCGAAGGCGCGGTCGAGATCGTCGTTGACGATGACGAAGTCGTATTCTTTCCAATGCTCGATCTCCAGGCGAGCGTTCTTCAGCCTGGTCTCGATGACGGATTCCTGGTCCTCGGCGCGTCGCTTCAGGCGCGCCTTCAATTCCTTCATCGACGGCGGCAGGATGAAGATCGAGACGATGTCGGCGCGCATCTTCTCCTTGAGCTGCTGGGCGCCCTGCCAGTCGATGTCGAACAGCATGTCGCGGCCTTCGGCCAGCGCGATTTCCGCCGGCTCGCGCGGCGTCGCATAGCAATTGCCGTGCACCTCGGCCCATTCGAGCAGCGCGTCGGAATCGCGCAGCCGCTCGAAGTCGCGCATGGAGCGGAAATGATAGTGGACGCCTTCGATCTCCGAACCGCGGCGAGGCCTTGTCGTGACGGAGACCGAAAGCTCGAGGCTTGGATCGCTCTCCAGAAGGTTGCGCGCGATCGTCGACTTGCCGGCGCCCGACGGCGACGACAGCACCAGCATCAATCCGCGGCGGCGGATCCGGGATCCCAGATCCCTGGCAGCCGTCGGTTCCTTGGCAACCATTCCCGTCACTCCAGATTCTGGACCTGTTCGCGAAACTGGTCGACCACCGCCTTGAGCTCCAGCCCGATCGCGGTGACCGCGGCGGCGTTCGACTTGGAGCACAAGGTATTCGATTCGCGATTGAATTCCTGCGCCAGAAAATCGAGCTTGCGGCCGATCGCACCGCCGCCTTTGAGCAGCGTCCGCGCCGAAGCGACATGCGTCTTCAGCCGGTCGATCTCCTCGCGGATGTCGGCCTTGGTGGCGAGGAAGGCCGCCTCCTGATGCAGCCGGACGGCATCGAGATTGGCCGAGGCATCCATCAACAGGCGTACCTGCTCCGTGATGCGCTCGCGGATTGCCGCCGGCTCCCGCGACGGATCGGCTTCGGCCTTCAGCGTCAACGCCTCGATCGCGTCGATATGGCCGGAAAGCAGCGCGCCAAGTGCCGCGCCCTCGCCTTGCCGCGCCTGTTCCAGCCCGGCGAGCGCTGCCTCGAGCGCCGACAGGATCGCGGCGTCAAGAGCGGCGCGCTCCTCCTCGGTCTCCATCGCCTCGGGAATGTCGAGCACGCCGCGCAGCGAGAGCAGGCCGTCGGCGGTGGCGGGCTCGGTGCCGAACTGCTCCTGCAAGCGCTTCGCCAGTCCCGCCAGATCCTTGAGGAACGCCTCGTTAACCACCGGCTGGGCTTGCCTGGCAGCAGCGCGGCCGACGGTCAATGTCGCCTGGAAATTGCCGCGCGCGAAACGCTTCTGAACAGTCTGCCGGACAGAGGTCTCCAGCCGGTCGAAACCCTGCGGCAACCTCAGCCGAACCTCGGCGCTCTTGCCGTTCACCGATTTCACCTCCCAGGCGATCGAGGTGCCCTCGCTCTCGGCGGCGGACCGCGCGAAACCGGTCATGCTTTGCAGGTTCATTGTGCCTGTCATCCCCTGTGGCAGGCCAACGCAAGCGGCCCGGCGCTACACGCCCTAGAGCGTTTCACCGTTTCACGGAAACGGCGAACCACTCTATCTCTTTGTTTTTACGCAATTCCGGACGGAAAACCGCTCACACTTTTCCTGGAATTGCTCTAAAAATCGCCGGACGATCGGCCGGCGCCCCCTCAAAACATGAATATGGCGTCGCGTCAAAGGACGCGTGCGGCATGCTTATTGAGCCGCGTCGCCGCCCGCGTCGCCGTTTTCGCCGCTGTCGCCATTGTCGCCGGCGTCGCCGCCATCGGGAGCGGGCGGGGCCGTCGTCTGGCCGGAAGCCTTGGCGGCGGCGTCCGCCTGCTTCTTCTGCAGCGTCCGATAGCGGGCGACATTCTGGTTGTGCTCTTCCAGCGTCGCGGCAAAGACGTGGCCGCCATTGCCGTCGGCAACGAAATAGAGATCGCTGGTCTTCGATGGATTGGCGACCGCTTCGAGCGCCGCGCGGCCCGGGTTGGCGATCGGCGTCGGCGGCAGGCCCTTGACCAGATAGGTGTTGTAGGGCGTCTGCTTGTCGAGGTCGGACTGATAGATCGGCCGGTCGGCGGGTTTGCCCTTGCCGCCGAACAGGCCGTAGATGATGGTCGGGTCGGATTGCAGCCGCATGCCCTTGGCCAGCCGGTTGAGGAAGACGGCGGCAACGCGCGAGCGTTCGTCGCTCCGGCCCGTTTCCTTTTCCACGATCGACGCCAGCGTGACGAAATCATCGATATTGGCGATCGGCAGGTCGGGCGCGCGGTGCGACCAGACGTCCTCGACCAGCTTCTTCTGATCGGCGACGAGCTTGTCGACCATCTGCTGGCGGGTGGCGCCGCGGGTGAAGCGCAACGTGTCGGTGGCGATGCTGCCCTCGGGCGGCAAGGTCGCCGGCATGTCGCCGGTGAGCGCCTCCTGATCGGCCACGCGCTGCAATGCCTGCTCGACCGTCAGCCCTTCGGGAATGGTGAGCGAGTACATCACCGACTTGCCGCTCTTGAAGAGCTCCATGATGTCGCGCATCGAGGCGCGCGGCTTGATGGCGTATTCACCGGCCTTCAGCGCCGATTCATTGCCGGTGGCGCGCACGCCGAGCCGGAAGATGCGGGCATCGTTGATCAGGCTGCGGCGTTCCAGCTGATCGGCGATCTCCTGCACGCCGGTGTTGGGCTTGATCATGAAGGTGTCGCCATTGGCGGACGGGCCGGGCTCGACGAAAGCCTGCATGCCGAAATAGAGCGCGGCCCCCGAGGCCAGCACGATAAGGATCGCAATGGACAGGAAGAAATTCAGGAACACCACGACCTGGCTGCGCGAGGCGCGCGAGCGCTTCGACGGCGGCGGCGTGCCGGCTTCCGGACGCAACGCCTCGGCCGCGGTCTTCGGCACGATCGGGCCCTTCGCGCCTTGCCGCCCGAATTCCCCGTCGCTCGGATTAGTGTTCATGACGCCCTGCCGTCTGATCTTGCAACGAATCCCCCGGCGCAAGGCTAGGGGCGAATTTGGCAAAAATGACGGCAGTTGGCGGACTGCCGATTAGCTGTCTGTCTCGGAGCAATGCCGGGTGGAACCGTGCACTCCTCCCGGGGCCGCTCCGGTGCTGCTCAGCCGTTGTAACGCTGGAACACGAGCGAGGCGTTGGTGCCGCCGAAACCGAAGGAATTCGACAGCGCGACGTCGATCTGGCGCTGGCGCGGCTTGTTCGGCACGAGATCGATCGCCGTCTCGCGTTCCGGATTGTCGAGATTGATGGTAGCGGGAGCGATGTTGTCGCGGATGGCAAGGATCGAGAAGATCGCTTCCGCGGCGCCCGCGGCGCCCAGCAGATGGCCGACCGACGACTTGGTCGACGACATCGAGATCTTCGAGGCGGCATTGCCGACCAGGCGCTCGACCGCGCCAAGCTCGATCGTGTCGGCCATGGTCGAAGTGCCATGGGCATTGATGTAGTCGACATCGGCCGGGGAAAGCTTTGCCCGGTTCAGCGCCGCCGTCATGCAGCGGAAGGCGCCGTCGCCGTCCTCGGCTGGAGCGGTGATGTGGTAGGCGTCGCCGGTTAGTCCGTAGCCGGTGACTTCGGCATAGATCTTGGCGCCGCGCGCCTTTGCGTGCTCGAGCTCTTCCAGCACGACGACGCCGGCGCCCTCGCCCATGACGAAGCCGTCACGGTCGCGGTCATAGGGACGCGAAGCGGTCTCAGGCGCATCGTTGCGGTCGGTGGAGAGCGCGCGGCAGGCGGCGAAGCCCGCGATCGACAGCCGGGTGACCGGCGCCTCGGCGCCGCCCGCCACCATGACGTCGGCATCGCCCCACATGATCAGCCGAGCCGCGTCGCCGATGGCGTGCGCGCCGGTCGAGCAGGCGGTGACGACCGCGTGGTTCGGGCCTTTCAGGCCGTGACGGATGGAGACCTGGCCAGAGACCAGATTGATGATCTGCCCGGGAATGAAGAACGGGCTGATGCGGCGCGGGCCGCGATCCTTGAGGATCATCGCGTTTTCGGCGATGCCGTCGATGCCGCCTATGCCTGAGCCGATCAGCACGCCGGTGGCGCACTGGTCCACATGCGTCTCAGGCTTCCAGCCGGAATCGGCCAGCGCCTCGTCGGCGGCCGCGATGCCGTAAAGGATGAAGTCGCCGATCTTGCGCAGTTCCTTAGGCTCGAGCACGGCCTCCGGATTGAAGGTGCCATTCGAGCCGTCGCCGCGCGGGATGATGTGGGCGATCTTGCAGGCAAGATCGTCCACCTCGAACTCGGTGACGCGGCGGCAGGCGCTGCGGCCGGAAAGCAATTCCCGCCAGCTATGCTCGACGCCCATGCCAAACGGCGAAAGCAGGCCAAGGCCCGTGACGACGACACGCCTCATCGCAGGTCCTCCCCGATTATGCCTGCGAAAGAACTCAGGCCGAGGCCTTGTCGATGTACTTCACGGCGTCGCCGACGGTGAGGATGGTCTCGGCGGCATCGTCCGGAATCTCGACGCCGAACTCTTCTTCGAACGCCATGACGAGTTCGACCGTGTCGAGGCTGTCCGCGCCCAGGTCGTCGATGAAGCTCGCCTGCTCCGTCACCTTGTCGGCATCGACGCCGAGATGCTCGATGACGATCTTCTTGACGCGCTCTGCGGTGTCACTCATTTGGGCAATCCTCGTCTTATGTTTGTCGATCTTCGTTAGCGGGCGGAATGCCGCTAATCAAGCTGAAAGATGGTCTTGCGGGCAACGCAACGCCGCAGGACCGGTTTTTGCCCGAACCGCCGGGTTGCGGGCCGCATTACACGAAAAATGCCGGGCGTCCAAGCCGAAATGGCTGTTTTCACAGGCGTCCGGGGCTTGGCCGGTCAGATCATTGCCATGCCGCCATTCACGTGAATGGTCTGGCCGGTGACATAAGCCGCCTCATTGGAAGCGAGGTAGGCAACCGCGGACGCGACCTCGGCGCTGGTGCCCATGCGCCTTGTCGGGATGGCGGCCATGATCATCTCTTTCTGCTTGTCGTTGAGCTTGTCGGTCATGGCCGATTCGATGAAGCCCGGGGCGACGCAGTTGACGGTGATGTTGCGGGTGGCGATCTCCTGCGCCAGCGATTTGGAAAAGCCAATCATGCCGGCCTTGGAGGCGCAATAATTGGTCTGGCCGGGATTGCCGGTGACGCCGACCACGGAGGTGATGTTGATGATGCGGCCATGGCGGCGGCGCATCATCGGATGGGTCAACTCGCGGGTCAGCCGGAACACGGCGGTAAGGTTCACCTCGATCACGCTGTCCCAGTCGGCGTCCGACATGCGCATGAACAGGCCGTCCTTGGTGATGCCGGCATTGTTGACCAGGATATCCACGCCTTCGAGATCCGCCTCCGCCTTCTGGCCGAGCGCCTTCACCGCGTCGCGGTCGGTCAAATCCGCCGGAAACAGCTTTACGCGGTCGCCAAGCTCGCCTGCCAACGCTTCCAGCTTCTCCACGCGCGTGCCGTGCAGGCCGACGATGGCGCCCTGGCTGTGCAGCACCCTGGCGATCGCCTCGCCGATGCCTCCCGATGCGCCGGTGACGAGCGCCTTGCGGCCGGTCAGTTCGAACATTTTTCTCTCCTGATCTCAGAGGGGCACCCTTGGCACAGGTGCCGTCAAATCGCCAGCCTGTCAGGCGAGCGCCGCCAGCGCCGCCTCTACCTCCGCCGCCGTGCCGATGGCACCGGTGGCGATGTCGCGGTTGATGCGGCGCGCCAGGCCCGACAGCACCTTGCCGGCGCCGACCTCGTAAAGCGTGGCGACACCATTGGCGCCGAACCATTCCACCGTCTCGCGCCAGCGCACGCGGCCGGTCACCTGGTGGACCAGCCGGCGGGCGATCTCGTCCGGGTCGCTGGTCGGCGTCACCGTCACGTTCGAGACGACCGGGACCACCGGCGCCTGCTTTTCCACGCTCGCCAGCGCCTCGCGCATGATGTCGGCCGCCGGCGCCATCAACGCCGAGTGGAAGGGGGCCGAAACCTGCAGCATCAGCGCCCGCTTGGCGCCCTTTTCGGTGCACAGCTTCGCCGCCAGCTCGACCGCCGCTTTGGCGCCTGAAATCACTAGCTGGCCGCCGCCATTGTCGTTGGCAACCTGGCAGACGGAGCTTTTGGCCGCTTCCGCGCAGGCCGCTGCGACATCGGCTTGCTCCAGCCCGATGATGGCCGCCATGCCGCCCTCGCCGGCGGGTACCGCCGCCTGCATGGCGTTGCCACGGGTGCGCAGCAGCTTCGCAGCATCGCCGACCGAAACGAAGCCGGCCGCGGCAAGCGCGGAATATTCGCCCAGCGAATGGCCCGCCACATAGGCCACCTTGTCCTTCAGCGAGAAGCCGCGCGCTTCGAGCGCCCGCATCGCCGCCAGCGACACCGCCATCAGCGCCGGCTGGGCGTTGGCGGTCAGCGTCAGCGTCTCTTCCGGGCCTTCCCAGATCAGTTTCGTCAGGTTTTCGCCGAGCGCGGCGTCCACTTCCTCGAAGGCGCGGCGCGCTTCCGGGAATTGATCGGCGAGGTCCTTGCCCATGCCGACGGCCTGGCTGCCCTGTCCCGGAAAGGTGAATGCGACGGCCATTTTTGGTGTCTCCAGAGCCTGATTTTTCCCTGCCTCTGGCGCAAGGCGCACAGCCAAGTCAAGCCCGCGGGCATCCCTTTAACCCGTCTTTCAGCCGGAAAACCCGACTGACTCCCTGTTCCAAAAGGCTTTTTGGCGATCACACCTGATGAAAACCGCTCACGTTTACTTTGCTGGCTCTTCTTATTTCCGCCACAGGCGCTAGCTTTGCGTGACATTTTGATGACAGAGCCGTGACGTGCGTGGAAGGCGTGTTGCGTGGCCGGGGGAAGTAGAGTGGCAAGGATCAGGAAAGGCGCGGCCAAGCCCGTGCCGCAATTTTTGGAAGACGATCCGTCCACCGGCTACCTGCCGGGGCGACCTTGGCCGACCGTACGCTACGGCCTGGCGACGCTTCTCGTCTCCGCTCTTCTCGTGTTCGCGATCGAATGGATCGTGCGCGGCGATTTCTTCGGCACGGTCGATTTCTTCCTGCAGCCCTTCAAGCCGGGCTGGACCACCATCATCGTCTTCGCGCTGGTGCTGGTCGGGCTGGACGCCGTGATTGGCCGCAGCCACCAGAGCCTGATGATCGTGGCGCCGCTGACGCTGGCGCTCGCCTTTGTCGGTCACCAGAAATCGCACTATCTCGGCGATCCGCTCTATCCGACGGATTTCCTCTATGCCCGCCAGATCATGGCGCTGATGCCGCTTCTGGTGCGCGAGCGGCCATGGACGGCCATCATGCTGGCCGCGGCAATCGTCGGCGGGCTGGCGCTGCTGGTCTATGGCTGGCGGATCTGGCGTCGGCGGGGGCCGATCCTCAGCCGCAAGGGTCGTCTGGCGCGGCTGGCGCTTGCCGTGCCGCTGCTCGCCTTCTTCGTATCGATCATGGATTACGCCACCTTCTCGTGGACGCGCGACCGGCTGCAGATCATCCCGATCATGTGGGACCAGAAGGAAAACTACGCCTCGAACGGTTTTGCGCTGGCCTTCGCGATGAATGTGCCGATGGCGCATGTCTCGGCGCCGCCCGGCTATTCGCAAAAGGCGATGGACGCGATCCAGCGCTCCGACGTCGCCGCTTCGGTGCCGGAGGAGAAGCCGGATATCGTGGTGGTGATGAGCGAATCCTTCTGGGATCCGACGCGACTGCCCGGCGTCAGCATCAAGCCCGATCCGATCCCGACCGTGCGCGCCTTGCGCTCCGGCTCGATGTTCTCGCCCGAGTTCGGCGGCATGACCGCCAATATCGAGTTCGAGGCGCTGACCGGCTTCTCCAACGCCTTCCTGCCGGCCGGCTCGATCCCCTACCAGCAATATGTGCGCACGCCGACGCCCTCGCTGGCGACCTTCCTGAAGAGCGAGGGCTACCGGGCGCGCGCCATCCATCCCGGCACCAACTGGTTCTGGAACCGGGGCGCCGTCTATGCCGATTTCGGCTTCAACGACTTCCGCTCCGAAGAGACGCTGCCGCCGATGGAAAAGCGCGGGCCGCTGGCGTCCGACGCGGCCATGACCGATGAGATCATCCGCGAGGCCGACGCCAGCGACGATCCGGTGTTCCTGTTCGCCGTCAGCCTGCAGAACCATGGCCCTTACGAACCCTACCGCTATTACAATCCGACGCATTCGGTCGATGCGCCGATCAGTTCCTGGGCGCGGGAATCGCTGCTTTCCTACGTCGAGGGCTCGGCCGACGCGGATCATGGCCTGCAGCGGCTGATCGACTGGGCGAAGAAGCGCCAGCGGCCGACCATCATCGCCTTCTTCGGCGACCACCTGCCGCCGCTCGGACCCGTCTATGTCGAAACCGGCTTCCTCAAGGACAATGTCGCGCCTCGCAAGGAGCCTAGCGACGCCGCGCTCGAGCACCACGACACGCCATTGGTGATCTGGTCGAACCGCTCCGGTCCGGTGCAGAACGTGGGCGCGGTGAGCCCGGCCTTCCTGCCCTACCACATCCTGACCACGGCCGGCATCACGCATCCTTATTACACCGGCTTCCTCGGCGCGCTACGCGAACATTACCGGGTGGTCGACCGCAACCTGCTGCTATCGCCCGCGGGCGAAGCGACGCCGGACTGGGCGCGGCAGAAGCAGATCGATCCGAAGATCAACGATTTCCGGCTCATCCAATACGACATGATGTTCGGCAAGCGCCACTCGGCGCCCGACTTCTTCCCCGAGACGGTGAACAAGCTCGTCGCGCATACGAGCTGAGGCGGGCGTCCGCGCTCTGGCGTATTTGTGGGAAGTCTTGATCCTCAGATCGAATCAAGCCCGCTCCTGGCGGGTCGAGACCAATCGTGGAAGAGCCATACGCTTGGCGAAGGATTGGCTCGCTTCGTCAACGAGGCACGCAATAGTCCCAATAACCTCTAGTCCTGGCGTTGTTCGACCAGTACCAGCACAGATCAGGAGAAGGAGCCCGCGGCGCCACCGCCGCCACAGCGACTGTGACAATCGCCCCTAATGTTACGCCCGCGATTACAGCGCCAAAATAGGGGCGCCGAACCCACCTGCGCACGGGCCGCACCACCACGACAGGCCGTCTGACCACAGGCCGCCTGACAATGACTGTGCGACCGACCGGAGCGATTCTACGAAGCCTGACAAGTTCTTGGTCGGCGGCCTGCCAGGAGCGAATGTCGGGACTGACCGGGTTTGCGAACGAGCTGTCTATGCTGGCCATCGCCAGCAACGTCACAATTGCTGTTCTGATCTTCATTGCGTTCTCCTGATCATCTTTTCGGAAAGCAGGAAGGATCGGCACGAGCTGACTTATGAAAGCCGCCTCCGCACGCTAAAGTATTGGAGCCACAATTCTTGCCGTGGAGTACGTTACGGTTACGAAGCGAAGTCGCTGCAGCCTGAACCGTTTCAGTGCGACGCGCTTTGTTCGATGTCGAGACCGGCTTGGCGCAGGCCGATGGCCAATGCCTGGACCAATGCGGGATCTGTCTCGAGCCGAGCCATCATCGGGTAGAACGTCTTTTCGAACTCGGGCCATTTGGCGAGCAGGGCTGCAACGGCGAGCTTGCGTTCGTCCGCCGGCCCGACCTGTCCAAGCGCAGCGACCTTCAGCATCGCCGGTCCATAGGTCGTCTCGCGACCCGCCCGTTCAAGATGCTTCAGCGCGGCTGCAAAGTCCCCACGCAAATAGCAATCCAATGCGAAGGTGAGCTCAGCGTCCCTGTACAC
>NZ_RZRY01001260.1:0-1034 GCF_003998035.1 Mesorhizobium sp. M2A.F.Ca.ET.039.01.1.1
GCATAGATCCAGGCTTGGGGAATATGGAAGCGCCGGCTTGCTTCCGATACCAACGTCTGCCACTTTCGCAGCTGCGGACTTTGGGAGATGGCGACCGGCTCAGCGCCGGTCGAGGCGGAACAGGCGCATGGCGCAATGGCGATCATGCCCAACAAGAGGAGGGTCACTCGGTCCATAGTGGTACGAGCCTCCCGATGACATTTTGAGTGGGAACAGGCCCGAAATAGCGGCTGTCGAAGGAGCGGTTTTTGTCGCTGCCGAGCAGGAAAACCTCGTTATCCCCGAGCGCTCGGCAGCCGTTCCACCATGGCAAAGGTCGGCCTTCGGCGTCGATTTTGAGCCGGCGCGCGACGATGTCGCCGCCGATGATGATGGCGTCATTGAAGGCGCAGACATTATCGTCCGGCAGCGCTGCAAGACGTTTTGCCAGCGGCACATTGCGAGGCAGATAGCTGCGCTCGGCGGCGAGATACGCCGCGTATTCAGGCGGGCGCACGAGCACGAGATCGCCACGCGCCAGCGCTCCCGCAGCGATGCGGTAAAGGCCGATCGGCGCGCTGGCCGAGGCGTTCCAGACCAGCCAAGGGGCGGGCTTTCCCAGCGCCGTGAAGCCCAAAAGACCGAGACCGGCCGCGGCCAAGGCGACCGTCTTACGGGCTCGAACACGCCTCAGGCGGCTGCCGATCAGATGGATGGAAGGGCGCCGCCTCATGAACGGCCTCCCGTGCCGCCCTGGCCGGAACCGGCCTTGCCATCGCCGGCGATGGAGTGCTGCGGGTGTCCTTTCGACCAATGGTCGAGTTCGTCGATGTGATAGCGGACATAGCGGCCGTGCTTGCGGAATTTCGGGCCGCCGCCCTTGAGCCGCATCTTTTCGAGCGTGCGCTGGGAGAGCCCGATATAGAAGGCGGCTTGGGCTGTGCTGAGAAACGGGCTGCCCTTTTTCGCGCGGGCCGCGCGTTCGTTTTCGTCGTCCATGATGATCCTCGTTTCGCTTCGGACAAGCGAGGGCGAGGATGGGCGAGGGAGATCGT
>NZ_RZRY01001261.1:0-1031 GCF_003998035.1 Mesorhizobium sp. M2A.F.Ca.ET.039.01.1.1
CCTCTTTGGCGGCCTCAAATTTCCGTCTGCTTGTCGGGTTCGAGCTTTCATAGACGCGTTGCTCATGGGCAACGGCCTCGTCGATCGTAGAACGAGTTTCTCCGGACTGCAGCATCGTTAACCGCTCCCTCGCACCAGTGTTTCCAATCCCGCATGATGCTGACGGCCCTGTGCAGCACCAGCTAATCGCCTGCTTTGCGCACCCGCTCGAAGCAATTGCCCTCTCGCCTTCAGCCTTGACTGAAGAGTTAGCCAGTCGACGATCATTCCACGAAGGCGGCGCGAACACGGCGACGCATGATTGACAGCAGGCTTACCCCCCGCACGAGCAAAGAAATGTGAAAGGCGGGCCAGAGCAAATGCTTGCCGAACATCTGCCCGAATGTGAACAAAGCGGCGATAAAGGCCGCGAAAGATATGAGCATCCCGTTGCGAATGTCGCGCGACCAATCGGCGCCGATAAAGACCCCGTTCATCTGGAGGACAAGCACGCCGCTCGGTGCCGCGAAATCCGCCCAAGGAAGATAGACAATCGCCTCCGCAGGAACGTGCCTTGCACCTGTCACGACGCCGACGAGTTGTTCACCGATCGCCCAAGGTGAGGACGCTTGCGAACCCCGCAAGGAAGAATGCCCGCCCGCGGTCAGCCTGAGGGCACGTAAGAACGCCGGCTGATTATGGGTGCCGGCGGCACGACGGACGAGCTGCGGGGCGGCGCTCTCGAGCCCGCCGAGAGGGGCGAGTTCTGGCTCGCCGGGCCCCCTGATTTGGCGACGGCGGAGCGCTACTTCTGGGGAGCGCGGATCGGTGGCCGGCCCGACCACCAATACATCGAAGGCAGTCCACGCAATGTCATAGATCGCCCAAGCCAGCCGGGAGCATTCGCGGGTAAGCTCATCGTATTTGCTTCTTGACATCGATCGCCTCAACCCCGTTTCTGCGAGATAGTCTAAGTTATAAGCAGCTGGAAGGGTGATTGGATGGATAACAACACGCTTGGTTGACTTGACGTACGGCGGACTATTACCGCT
>NZ_RZRY01001262.1:0-1027 GCF_003998035.1 Mesorhizobium sp. M2A.F.Ca.ET.039.01.1.1
TTGCTCGGCACCCGCCAGTCCGGCACGCCCGGCTTCCAGGTCGCTCGGATCGAATTCCATGCCGACCTGCTGGAGGCAGCACGCGACGACGCGCGGCTGATCCTGTCGCGCGACCCGGAACTGCAGTCCGAACGCGGCGAGGCGCTGCGCCTGTTGCTTTACCTGTTCGGCCGCGACGAGGCGGTACGGCTGCTGCGCGCCGGCTGAGCGCCAAGCGGCGGGTTGGCGAGACCACCTTCGACGGGTTCGCCATTCGGCGTCACCAGCTTGGCCTTGACTTCAGGGGCCACCATGCCTGCCGAGACGATCAGCTTGGCGCCGTCCTCGATCGACATGTCGAGCAGCACGATCTCGGATTTGTGCACATACATCAGGAATCCGGTGGTCGGGTTCGGCGTGCACGGCATGAACACCGCAATCAGCGGATCGCCTTCCTGATCGAGCTTCTGGTTGATCTCGGTTTCCTTCTCGCTGGCGACGAAAACCAGCGACCAGACGCCTTTGCGCGGATATTCGACCAAGCCGACCTGGCGGAACATGTCGCCCTTGTTCGACAGCACGGTCTCGAAAATCTGCTTCAGCGAGCCATAGATGCCGCGCACCAGCGGCATGCGACCCAGCAGCCGCTCGCCGAAATTGACGATGGCGCGGCCGACGATGTTGGCGGTCAGGAAACCGATCAGCGTGATCAGCACCAGCGCCACAATCAGCCCGAAGCCCGGAACCGGGAACGGCAGATAGGTATCGGGATTGTAGCGGACGGGGATGTAGGGCTTCACCCAGGAATCCACCCAGCCGATCAGCGACCAGGCGATATAGGCCGTGATCGCCAGGGGCGCACAGACGACGAACCCCGTCAGGAAGTAATTCCTCAGCCGGGTCATGCCAGAGGTCTTCAGGGCGTCGGACATGGGGCTCACCGCGGCGCATGTTGCGGCGCAGAGATTAGTGAACCGCGAGCCGGTTTGGAACTGCGAAGTTTTTAGAATCTACGCCGGAGCGAACGCCGCATAACCCGCTATTCCAC
>NZ_RZRY01001263.1:0-1024 GCF_003998035.1 Mesorhizobium sp. M2A.F.Ca.ET.039.01.1.1
CTGCCGATGGATGGCGGCTGGACCGCGCAGTAGGGCAAAGGTCGTTTCAGGGAAGGGCGGAGCGGAGCTCGCGTCCTCATAGAGCAGTTCACCGTTTCACGGAAACAGTGAACCGCTCTATCTCTCTGTTTTTGCGCAATTCCGGACGGAAAACCGCTCACACTTTTCCTGGAATTGCTCTAGGCAATTTGATTTCTTGACAATCGCAGGGGACCGTTCCAGCATTCCCGTAAGGGGTTCCCCGCGATGACCCCGTGAGGCGTCAGCCCAACGATCGCGTCCAGACTCTCTCTGTTCAGGAGGTGGACGCCATGCCGTCAACAACCGCAATCACTGTTCCGCAGCTTTCCCGTCTCGTCGGCTTGCCCGACACGCCTTGCCTGGTCGATGTGCGCACCGACGAGGATTATGAAATCGACCCGCGCCTGCTGCCGGCGTCTTGCCGGCGCGATTTCAGAACCGTCTCGACCTGGGCCGCCGAGTTCTCCGGAGCAAAAGTCGCCGTCATTTGCCAGAGGGGGCAGAAACTCTCGCAAGGCGTTGCCGCATGGCTGCGCCATGAAGGCATTGCGGCGGAGTCGCTGGAAGGCGGCTTCGAGGCCTGGGTCGCCGCCAAGGCGCCATTGGTCAGCGCCGGTGCGATCCCGCCGCGCGACGAAATGGGGCGTACCGTGTGGGTCACGCGTTCGCGGCCGAAGGTCGACCGCATCGCCTGCCCCTGGCTGATCCGCCGTTTCGTCGATCCCGATGCGGTGTTCCTGTTCGTCGATCCGGCCGAGGTGCCTCTGGTGGCCGATCGCTTCGGCGCGGTTCCCTTCGACATCGAAGGCGTGTTCTGGAGCCATCGCGGCGATCGCTGCAGCTTCGACACGATGATCGAGGAATTCGGCCTGGGCGTCGACGCGCTCGACCGACTGGCGCTGATCGTGCGCGCCGCCGATACAGCGCGGCTCGACCTCGCGCCGCAGGCGGCCGGCTTCCTCGCTGCCTCGCTCGGCCTGTCGCGCATGTTTCGCGACGATCT
>NZ_RZRY01001264.1:0-1022 GCF_003998035.1 Mesorhizobium sp. M2A.F.Ca.ET.039.01.1.1
CCCCTATCTCGCCCCCTCTCCCGAGGACGCGATGCGGACGGAATCGTTCCGCTTCGTCAGCCGGCTGCCGGACGTCATCTCGTTCCTCTCCCACAAGATCGAGGCGCCCGGGCAAGGCCAGGTGGACGCGCAGAAGTGGCTGGACGACTGGCTGAGGGAGATCTTCCGCGAATGGAAGAAGGAGCAGAGGAGGGGCAAGGAGCTTCGGCCGGAAGACTTTCCCTACCAGTTTGAGCATCTGGCCCGCTACATCACCTTCGTCCAGTTCCTGGCGAGCGCGATCAGCCCGGTGCGCGTCACCCTGATCGACACGGTCAGCGACAACAGGAACGTGCATCCGGTCGACGTGGACCTCGTCCTCGACATCGGCAACTCGCGGTCCTGCGGACTTCTCATACAGTCGTTCCCGGACGACGTGAACGTCGACCTCAACAACTCCGTCGTCCTGGAGCTGCGGGACCTGTCAAAGCCCGAGCTGGTTTACAGGGAGCCCTTCGAAAGCCAGTGCGAGCTGGTCGCGGCGGAGTTCGGCGCGGAGGACCTGGGCAGGCGGTCCGGACGTCCGCGGGCCTTCTTCTGGCCAAGCCTGCTGCGCATCGGGCCCGAGGCGTCGCGCCTGCGAAGCGAGTCGGAAGGGACTGAGGCGGCGACCGGCCTATCCTCGCCGAAGCGCTATCTCTGGAGCTCCGATCCCGTGCTCCAGGAGTGGAAATTCCGAAAGGCCTCGCAGGGCAGCTCGGGGACGGAGCCGCGGATCGAACGCTCGATGTATCGCTTCGTCAACGACCGCGGCGACGTCCTCGAGCAGGTCGAGGAAGACCAGCGCAAGTTCAAGGTGAAGGTCAAGGACAGCGATCTCCAGACGGCAAGCCGCTTCTGCTTCTCGCGCTCGTCGTTCTTCACGTTCATGCTCGTCGAGATCATCGCGCAGGCGATGTCCATGATGAACAATCCGGGCACGCGCCGCGAACGAAGGCTCAAGGACGCGCCGCGCCGCCTTCGCCGGATCATCATGACGATCC
>NZ_RZRY01001265.1:0-1015 GCF_003998035.1 Mesorhizobium sp. M2A.F.Ca.ET.039.01.1.1
CACCACCGTTGCTCCAGCATCTGCCGTTTCCTCCCCGACCGGCAGGGGAGAAGTGGGCTGGGAGCCCGGCTCGGCTCCCGGTGACGACGGCTGCTGCGACCGCAGCACGCCCGCCTTCTCTAGCTGTTCGCGCATGCCGTTCTGCGTCTGCAGCATTTGAGAGAAGGCCTGCAGGCTGGTGATCAGCCGCTGCGTCACGCGCGGCTCGGAGCCGGACAGCGAGACCAGATCAATGCGGATCATGCCGTGCTTGAGCGAAATCTCGCCAAACGCATCGACAAAGGTTTCGGGTACTACGTCCATTTACCTACCCCAAAAAAGCGGCCGGGCTTTCGGCCCGGCCGCTGCTCATGCGCGTTAAGCAATCGCGACGTGGATCGCGAACGGGTCGCTCTTGGTATCATTATCGCCATCGGCGATGGTTGCCGTGAAGTTCATGTCGAGCGCCTCCGGGTTGAACGTGTTGGAAATATTGAACTCGATCACCGGGACCTTCACGGTGCCCGAACCCATGAAGAGCTGGACCGCGTCCAAGTCGTTCTTTTGGTCGATGGAGGGGATGACGAAGCTCACTTGCCCGCCGGCTTCTTGGTGCAGATCCGCGCTCTCCACCTTGGTAATCGCGCCCACGGTGATCGAGTTGTCGGCGTTGCGGGTGTAGGTCCTGTAGAAGATGCCCTCGGTCGAGGGGTCGTAGCCGCCGACCGAATTGTCGATGAAGATCTTCATGCTGCTGACCAGGAAAGCCGTCGGGTCAATCACAAAGCTCTCATCGAAGGCACCTCCCTGTGTCGTCGCGCCGTCGACGCCGGCATTGGCGTTGCCATCGAAGTTGTTGTTGCCGAGCCCGATGCCCGACGTGCTGACGTTCATCTGCGCCGGGCTGAGATACGTGGCGTTGGTCTGGATTTGGCTCTCGCTCGCGTCGAGGAAGCCCTTGATACTGGTCGGATTGGTCGTGGCATTAACTGCGGAGAATACGATCGCGCGGTTTCCGATCGTCAGTGTCCGCACC
>NZ_RZRY01001266.1:0-1011 GCF_003998035.1 Mesorhizobium sp. M2A.F.Ca.ET.039.01.1.1
GCGCATCGCTTCCCACAATTTCAGGCCGATGCCGCCGGCTGAGCCGCACGCTGCATGATTATAATCGGCTGCAGGCCGAGCAGGGGTAGTTTCGCGCCTTCGTCATCCACGGGCGGAGCAAGGAGCGGAGCGACGCGCGCAGACCCGAGGATCCATGCCGTTACCTAAGCCGTAGAGTGCAGCGGTGCAGAAGTCTGCATCGTTGCGGAGCGTCGACGTCACGGAATCCTCGGGTCTCCGCGTCCGCTTCGCTCCCGCTCCGCCCGTGGATAACGAAGAGAGAGTCGCTTACGCCGCCCCCTTCCAGCCGTCCCTGATATGCCTATACCCCTCGCGATAAACCGCCTCCGGGCTCTCCGCGAAATCCCGCCACACCTTTGTCGCCGCAGCCAGATCCTTCAGCGAGCGGCCGAAGGACTCGATCGTCAGCCAGTCGTCATAACCGCTTTTGCGGATGGCGGAGAAAGTCTCCTTCCATGGAATGTTGCCGCGCCCCGGCACCCCGCGGTCGTTCTCCGAAATGTGGACATGGACGATATTGCGGCGATGCTTCGTGTAGGCGCCGATCGGATCGGCCTCCTCGATATTGGCATGGAACGTGTCGTACATCGCCTTGATGTGCGGCCGGTCGATCGCATCGATATGCTCGCACAGATCGGCCATGGTGTTGACCAGATAGCATTCGAAGCGGTTGAGCGCCTCCAATCCGATGGTCACGCCCTTCTTGCCGGCATGGTCACCGATGGCGCGCTGCGAGGCGATCGAGCGCTTCTTCTCGGCAGAAGTCGGCCCGCTGCCGGAAAAGGCGCCGAGCGTCGAATGCAGCGGCCCGCTCAGCGTGTTGGAGCCAAGCGCCGCGCTGCAGTCGATCGCCCATTTCATGTAATCGATACCGGCCTTGCGCGCGGCGGCATCCGGCGAGATCAGGTTCATCGCCGGATCGCCCATCGCCGAGACCGCGGTGCGCTCCAGGCCGATGCGGTCGAGCATCTCGCCCAACCTTTTGTAGTC
>NZ_RZRY01001267.1:0-1008 GCF_003998035.1 Mesorhizobium sp. M2A.F.Ca.ET.039.01.1.1
CTCTATGGCCGTCCGGTTCTGGAACCTACGGTGGCCCAGGTCACCGCGGGCAGTCCGGCGGAGAAAGCCGGAATCCAGCCTGGCGATCGATTCGTCAAAGTCGACGGCAGCAAGGTGGGGACCTTCGCCGATGTACAGCGCCTGGTCTCGGGCCGGGCAGGCGATGCCATCACCTTCACCCTGCTGCGCGACGGCAAGGAAATCGCCGTCACGGCGACACCGGAGCCGATGGAGCAGCAGGATGCGCTGGGCAACAAGGTCAAGGTTGCGGTTATCGGCGTCGTCAACAATGCCGAGCTCGGCCAGCCACGCCTGATCTCCTATACACCGGCCGGCGCCGTGGTGGCGGCGGTCGAGGAAACCGGACATGTGATCGAGCGCACCGGGCAGTTCCTGCAGCGCTTTGCGCTTGGACGCGAGGACAAATGCCAATTGGGCGGCCCGATCAAGATTGCGAAGATGTCGGGCCAGGCAGCCAAGCTCGGCTTCGAGTGGCTGGTGCAGCTTGTTGCATTTCTGTCAGTCGGAATAGGATTTCTCAATCTCCTGCCGATTCCCCCTCTCGACGGCGGCCACCTGTTGTTCTACGGCGTGGAGGCCGTCATAAGGCGGCCCGTTTCGGAGCGAATGATGGAGATGGCCTATCGGACCGGGCTGTTCCTGGTGCTCGGCTTCATGGGCTTCGTTTTTTGGAATGATCTGTTTGGGTGCTGAAATCATGAAGAAATTTGGCTTCAGCGCCGGTGATATTGAGATGCCGTTTACCATGCGTGGGGATATGCGTGACGCGAAAGCCACGCGGTACGGTTAAGTAAATACAAATTAACCGGGAGCCTTGCGTGTAGGGAAAATCCGGTTAATACGGTAAGGGAAAATACCGCACGTCCGGTTTTCTCGCCGTGGGGACTACGAGAAAAAGGTACAAAAGCCCGATGAAGGCAGCATCCAAGTTTCTGAGCGCCGCTTCCGCGGCGGCTCTGTCCGCCGCTCTGGTCCTGCCAGGCGCGC
>NZ_RZRY01001268.1:0-1007 GCF_003998035.1 Mesorhizobium sp. M2A.F.Ca.ET.039.01.1.1
GCAAGGCGCAGGATATTGAGGCAGGTTCCGGGCGAAGCGCCATCCCAGACCATAAGACCGAAGTCGGCACGGCGGACCATTTCCCGATCCTTCGCGGCGTGGATGGCAAAGCCCTTTGCGCCATCCACCGGCGGGACGTGATAGGCAACCCAGTCGCCGAGATTGTTGCGCGGTTGCGGGCCGCCATGGAAGACGCCGACATGCTCGTAATTATAGCCTGCGAGCAGGCCCTGCATTTCGGCATCTGCTCCCGGCGCGTCACCGATCAGCACGCCGTGTTCGGCCGCAACGATCGCGCCGATGCGTTCGGTCGCGGGGACCGGCAGCTCGAAGATGTCACGTGAACCGCCAAGGAATATCATCGTCATTGGTCGCTTTCCTTTCTCTCAGATCAACCGCCCCGGCCCGGCTCTCCTCTCCCTCTCCCGCGCGAGGGATCGTCACCGAAGGCCGAGACGGCGAAGCCCGGCTCGGGGAGCGGCGGCACGCCGCGAATAGAGCCCGGCCGGCCGGAGGCCGGCGCGCCCAACCCGTGTTGGAGGACTTTTGGCCACTCTCCATCCTGTGCTCTTTCGCACCGCGCCGCCGCCGGATTGCTGACCGGAACGGATGTGCACACGCGAAGAACCCGACGCGAGCGGGTCGGGTTCTTCGACGCGGAGAATGAAAGCGGCGCTCACGCGCCACCCTCCGTGAACCGCCAGACGGGGATGCCGAGGCGTCTAGCCTTGTCGGCCAGGTTCTCGGTGATGCCGGAGCCGGGGAAGACGATCAGTCCGTAGGGCATGACCGAGAGCAGCTGATCGTTGCGACGGAATGGGGCGGCCTTCGCATGCCGGTTCCAGTCCGGCTTGAAAGCGATCTGCGTGACCTTGCGGCTCTCGGCCCAGCAGGCGGCGATGCGCTCGGCGCCGCGTGGGCTGCCACCATGCAGCAGTACCATGTCTGGGTGCTTCTCGCGAACTTTATCCAGCGCGTCCCAGATCCGATCGTGATCGTTGCAGTCG
>NZ_RZRY01001269.1:0-1005 GCF_003998035.1 Mesorhizobium sp. M2A.F.Ca.ET.039.01.1.1
TCATAACCGAGATCGCGGAGCGCAAGCGCGGCGCGCCCGCCGCACTCGCCCGCACCAATGATCACCATCCCCGGCATCGCCGTCATCCGACCTGGATCAGGACCTTTCCGGCATCGACCTTGACCGGATAAGTCCTGAGATTCACGCAAACCGGCGCGCCGCGCGCGTCGCCGGTCTTGTAGTTGAAGCGACCATTGTGCTTGGGGCATTCGATGATGTCGTCCATCACGAGCCCGTCCGCCAGATGCACCTTTTCATGCGTGCACAGGCCGTCGGTGGCGAAGTACTCGTCGTCTGGGCTGCGGTAGATGGCGAAGGTGCGTCCGGCATGGTCGAACCGCATCACGTCCTCTTCGTCGATATCCCCGGCCGCGCAGGCCTCGACCCAGTCGCTCATCTCGTCCTCGTGAAATTCCTGGTCAGCCTTCGGCAGCTCACTCGGCCGCTGCCGCCACCGGGCTGTCGTTGTGCAATTCTTCCCGGTAGGGCTTTGCCGTCGGCGGCAGCACGCGCTTGAGGAAGTAATCCTCGTTGCGCAGCTGGCGCAGGAAGGCAGGGATCATCTCGCGGTAGCCGGCCAGGATCGACGGCGTCGGTGGCGGCAGGTCGTGCTTGATCATCTCGTGCAGCTTGGGCAGCGCGTGATAGGGCACCATCGGGAACATGTGGTGCTCCACATGGTAGTTCATGTTCCAGTAGATGAAGCGGCTGATCGGGTTCATCAGCACCGTCCGGCTGTTCAGGCGGTGATCGATGACATTTTCGGCGAGTCCGCCATGCTGCAGCAGGCCGGTCATCACGTGATGCCAGGCGCCGTAGAGGCGGGGCAGGCCGACGAGCATCAGCGGCAGCCATGAATGCAGGTAGAGCGCCAGCGCGATGGTCGCGATGTAGATGGCGAGCCAGATACGCGCCACACGGATCGCCTTCGGCTGCTCCTGTTCGGGAATGAAGGTCTTTTCCGCGGGGCTGATGATGCCGGCGGCATTGCGCAGCATGTCGGTC
>NZ_RZRY01000126.1:0-12307 GCF_003998035.1 Mesorhizobium sp. M2A.F.Ca.ET.039.01.1.1
GGCCTACAAGATCTGGGCCTACGTCATTTCGGGCGTCTTTGCCTCGATCGGCGGCATCCTGCTCGCCGCCCGGCTCGGTCGCGGCGACATCGCCTCCGGCAACAATCTGCTGCTCGACGCGGTCGCCGCGGCGCTCATCGGCTACGCGGTGCTCGGCGCCGCCAAGCCCAACGCCTTCGGCACCGCCGTCGGCGCGGTGTTCGTCGGCGTCCTGCTGCAAGGCCTGACGATGATGAACGCTCCTTACTACACGCAGGATTTCGTCAAGGGCGCGGTGCTCGTCGTCGCCCTTGTCTTCACCTTCGCCCTTTCCGGCAGGGGCAAGAGATAGTTGCGACCGGGACATTGATGAGAACACAAACGGAGGAAAAAGTGAGCATCACAAGGAGACTTTTGGGGAAGGCGGCACTCGGCCTCGCCGGCGCGGCGCTGCTGATGCAGGGCACGGCGTTGGCGGCGGACCGCCCGGCGCCGTTCGACAAGCCCGGCGTCAAGATCGCGCTGGTGCGTTATCTCTCGACCGGTGACTTCTTCCAGGCCTATCTCTCGGGCGTCGAGGCGCAGGCCAAGGCGCTCGGTGTCGACCTGCGCGTGCTGGACAGCCGCCAGGACGCCGCGCTCCAGGCCGACATGGTCGACCAGGCGATCGCGCTCGGCGTCCAGGGCATCATCATCCAGCACGGCCTGACGGAATCGATGAAGGACGCCGCCCAGCGCGCGGTCGACGCCGGCATCAAGGTCGTCGCCTTCGACGTCAATGTCGAGAACCCGAAGATCCCGCAGATCGAGCAGTCGGACAAGGATCTCGCCAAGCTGGCGCTCGAACAGGCGGTCAAGGACAATGGCGAGAGCTGGAAGGCCGGCTATGTCTATGTCGCCGGCATCGCCCCGCTCGACCGCCGCAACGAGACCTGGGTGGATGTGAAGAAGAAATATTCGGGCATCAGCGAGGTCGCCCAGTTCGGCACGCTCGACAACCCGATCGCCAACTCCGTCGCCAACCAGGCGCGCTCGGTGCTGCAGGCGCATCCCGACATCAAGGTGATGTTCGCGCCCTATGACGAGTTCGCCAAGGGCGTGAAGATCGCCGTCGACGAGGCGGGCCTGAACAAGGGCATCAAGATCTACTCGGCCGACATCTCGACCTCGGACATCGCCGCCATGCGCGAGCCCGACAGCGCCTGGGCCGCCACCGCCGCCACCAACCCGGCCGTCGTCGGCCAGGTCTCGGTGCGCGCGTTGGCGCAGCTGCTCGCCGGCGAGGATCCCGGCCACAACGTCATCGTGCCGCCGACGCTGATCACCCAGAAGGAGCTGATCGACAAGGACATCAAGAACATGGAAGACCTGTCGGCCAAGCTGCCGCAATTCGCCCATGCCGATGTCGCGATGCCGGCCTGGATGCCGAACCCCAACGCCAAGTAAGAGTAAGGCAGTCACGAAATGAAGAGAGCGGTCCAGCGGGCCGCTCTCTGTCTTTGTGAGGGCTGCTGTTGCGGCCTCACCGCTGCCAGAAGGGCAGTTTGGCGATCTCGGCCTCGACCTCTTTTTTCGTCAGCCCGATATCGTCGATCAGATGCGGATTGTCCCTCGCCATCCGCTTGAGCTCAGCGCGAAAATAGGCCTGCTTGCGGTGCTCCGCGATGAGGCTGCGCAGAGCCGCGAGGCCATAGCGTCGCCGGCCCGTGTGCATTGCTGGTGCCGCCGCCAGACATGTTGAAGGCGCAAAGCTGTCGTTCATGGCAACCTCCATCGAAATGAGGGTTCCGAAAGCCCTCGACCTGATTGAGATTGCACTGTGCCGCAGGCGGCGAGCGGCGTAATTAAGCTCTCCCAAATAGTTCTCAAAACTTCCAAATCGGGTAGACGGGTTCGCCGTTTCACGGAAACGGCGAACCCGTCTATCCCTTTGTTTTTACGCAATTCCGGGCGGAAGCTTACGGCGAAGGCGCCGAACTTAACCGCTCACACTTTTCCTGGAATTGCTCTATAGATCGCCGCATGCAGGGATCGCGCTTTGCTTTCGGACCGTTCGTGCTTGATCCGGGCGCGGGAACGCTGCTTCGGGGCGATGTTCCCGTTGCCGCCGGCTATCGCGGGCTGAAGCTGCTGGAAGCGCTCGTCGCGCGTCCTGGCGAAATCCTGGCCAAGGCCGAGCTGATGGACGCGGCCTGGCCGGGCACGGCGGTAGAGGAAGGCAATCTCACCGTCCAGATCGCGCAATTGCGCAAGCTGCTCGGTCCGGCGGCCGGTGGTGGCGAGTGGATCGCCACGGTGCCGCGTGTCGGCTATCGCTTCACCGGTACCGTCGAACAGGCCGACGCCACGCGCAAGCCCTTGCCGCTGCCCGACAAACCGTCGATCGCCGTGCTGCCCTTCATCAATCTGAGCAACGATCCCGAGCAGGAGTCTTTCGCCGACGGCCTGACCGAAGACCTGATCACCGATCTTTCACGGATTCCGGGCCTCTTCGTCATCGCGCGCAATTCGGTGTTTGCCTACAAGGGCAAAGCGATGGACGTGCGCGCCATCGCCGGCGAACTCGGCGTGCGCTATCTGCTGGAGGGCAGCGCCAGGCGCGCCGCGGGGCGTGTGCGCATCAACGCCCAGCTGATTGACGCGCTGAGCGGCAAGCATCTGTGGGCCGAGCGGTTCGATCGCGCCCTGGAAGACATCTTCGCCGTTCAGGATGAGGCTACCGCCAAGATCGTCGAGGCGCTGCTCGGGCGGCTGCGCGCGCCGCCGGAGCGCAATCGGCCGAAGAACCTCGAGGCCTATGATCTCGTCGTGCGGGCACGCAAAATGTTCGACGAGTCGCCGCAGATGGCGCGCGAGGCGCATCTGATGCTGACGCGCGCGATTGCGCTCGATCCGGACTATGCCGAGGCTTATCGCTGGCTTGCCATGAACCACTGGATGGGATGGGTGCATTGGGGCGAGCCGTTCGAGCCTGCCCGAAGCACATCTCTTGAGCTGGCGCGCAAGGCGGTGGCGATCGACTCCAACGACGCTGGCTGCCGCTGGGTGCTGGCGAACCTGCTTGCCTATGAGCGCGATTTCGAACAGGCCGAGATTGAGTTCGCCAAGGCGATCGAGCTCGATCCGAACGAGGCGGATATCTGGGCGACATTGTCCGACATCGAGGTGCTGGCCGGCCAGGTGGACTTGAGTCTCGAGCACATCCGCAAGGCGTTCCGGCTGAATCCCTTTCCGCCGAGTTGGTATTATCTGACGCTCGGCCAGGCACAGTATGCGGCTCGCGACTATGAAGCCGCCGTCGAGACGCTGCGCCGCGACGAGACCTACCGCACCAGCTCGCGCCGCTTCCTGGCGGCAAGCCTCGCGCAGCTCGGCCGCCTCGACGAGGCGCGCACCGAGGTCGCGCTGTTCCTCGTCGGCAATCCGCATTTCTCGACGCAGCGCTGGGTCGACACGGAGCCGTTCCTTGACGACGCGACGCTTGAGCATTTCGTCGAGGGTTTCCGCAAGGCCGGCCTGCCGGAGTGAGGCCGACGTAACCTCAGCGGCCGGCGCGCGCCAGCCCATGCGCCACCAGCCGGTCGATGACCTCCGGATAGCTGACGCCGCTCGCCGCCATCGCCTTGGCGTACATGCTGATGTTGGTGAAGCCCGGAATGGTGTTGAGCTCGTTGATCAGGAAAGTCATGTCCGGCATCAGGAAGAAGTCGACGCGGGCCATGCCGTCGCAGCCGAGCGCCCGGAACGCCTTTGCGGCCATGTCGCGCATGGCTTCTTCGACCTGCGGCGGCAATTCCGCCGGCACTATGAGCGCAGCGCCGTTCTCGTCGATATATTTGGCGTTGTAGTTGTAGAAGCCGTGGCTCTCAGCGGGCACGATCTCGCCTGGACGCGAGACGAAGAGCTCGCCGGCGGGACTCTCCAGCACGCTGAATTCGATCTCGCGGCCACGAACGAATTCCTCCGCCAGCAGCTTGCTGTCGTGCTGGAACGCCTCCGCGAGGGCCCGGTCAAATTCCTGGCTGGCATTGACCTTGGCGACGCCGACTGACGAACCCTGCCGCGCCGGTTTGATGAAGATCGGCAGCCCGAGCCGGTCTTCCAGTTCGGCAAGCGTAGGCGCCGCACCCTCGTCGATGGTCACCGAACGTGCGACGGGCACGCCCGCCGCCTTCAGCAGCCGCTTGGCGATGTCCTTGTCGAGCGCCGTGGCCGACCCCAATATGCCGCAGCCGGCGAGCGGCACGCGCGCCACTTCGGCCAGTCCCTGCGCCGCGCCGTCCTCGCCATGCAGGCCGTGCAGCACCGGAAACAGGATATCGATGGCGGGCAGGTCGTGGGGCGCGCCGCTGGCGGGTATCGCCAGCATCCGTCCATGCCCGCCCGGCGCCAGGCAGACCTGCGTGCCAACCGACGGCGTCGCCAGCGCGCCGTTCTCGAAGCTGCTCAGCAGCCATTGCCCTTCGCGCGTGACGAAGATCGGAACGGCATCGTATTTCGCCGGGTCCAGCGCTGCCATGACGTTGGCCGCCGAAAGCAGCGACACGTCATGCTCGGCGGAGCGTCCGCCGAACAGCACACCGATACGAAGTCTTTTTGCGGGCATCGACAACTCCACCAATGATCAAGGGTTGGAGCTCGCATGCGAAACACCAGGCATCCCCTTCAACCGTAGTAAGCGGACGATTGGAGTGGGACTTTGACCGGTTGCAGCAGTTTTTCAGCAGAAGCGCGAAGGGCCTTGCGCCGGAACAGCATCAAAACAAGGACATGGGTGGTTCGTCGCTCGCCAGCGCTTGCTGGAATACCGCCGGTCCCGACCTTACTCGTTGAAGAGGTCCGAATGCGAGCCGGTTCGTGCAAGCTGCAGCTCTCCATTCGCCACGCGATAGATCAAAAGCCAATCCGGTTCGATGTGAGCGTCACGATAGCCCTTCCAGTCGCCTTTCAGCGGATGGTCTTTGTAGATCGGCGGCAGTTCATGCTCGCCGATCAGGTGAACTAAAATCTGACGCAACTTGCCAAGATCCTTGCCACGCTTCTCCATACGCTTCACATCCCGGCGGAATTGCCCGGAGCGAACGGGGATCAACATGTCAGATTTCCAGATCGTTGAATAGCTCGTCGGCCGAAGCGAACCGCTTGCCCTTGCCCTTCTCCAATTCGGCCATGGCCTTTCGCGTGGTTGTGTTCGGGACTTTCACCGGAAAGGGAAATTCTTTGTCCGCGGCGACACGGACCAACAGCAGGCGAATGGCGTCGGAAACCGACAACCCCATGGCCGCCAAGGCTTCCGTAGCCTGATCCTTCGTTGCGGTATCGATGCGAGCGCGGACTACCGTATCTGATGCCATGTGCGACTCCTCTGGAGCACAATGTAGCTACAGAGGAGCATTCCTGCAAGCAGGTACCCTGTGCTTTACAGGACAAGCATCACCGCAGCGCCGCCGCGATGTTGCCGCCGTCGACGGTGGTCACATCGGCGGTGGTACGCTCGGCCAGCGCCTGGTGCAGGAAGGCCTGCGCCACGTCGTCGGCTGTCACTTCCTGCCCGAGCAGATTGCCGGACATATATTCCTTCTCGGACACGCCACGCGCGCCGGACCGGCTGGCGATCATGGCGTCGGTCAGGAGGCCGGAGCGGATGCGGTCGGCGTTGACCGCGTTGGAGCGGATGCCATAGGCGCCGTAATCCAACGCATATTGCCTGGACAGGAACAATGTCGCCGCCTTCGGAATGCCGTAGGCGCCGAATTTCGGGCCGGGATTGATCGCCTGCTTCGAGGTGTTGAAGAGCAACACGCCGCCAGTACCCTGTTCCAGCATGATGCGCACCGCGTTCTGCGCCGCCGACTGGTGGGCGAAGAAGTTGAGCTCGAAGCTCTTGCGCAGAGTGGCGTCGTCGAGCTCCCCGATACGGCCTTCCCAGGCGGCTCCCGCGTTCGAGACCAATATATCGACGCCGCCATAGACCGCGATCGCCTTGTCGAAGGCAGCGCGCATCTCGGCCGGCTTGGTGATGTCGGCACCGACGCCGATCGAGTTGTTGCCGGCCGCCTTCGCCGCGTTCGCGGCCTTGGCTGCGTCGACATCGACGATCACCGCATGGGCGCCGTTGGCGGCGAACAGCTTTGCCGTCGCGACGCCGATGGCGCCGGCGCCGCCGGTGATCAGCACCACCTGGCCGGTCAGCGGCTTCGGCTTGTTGGAGGCAAGCTTGGCCTGCTCCAGCGACCAGTATTCGAGCGGGAAGAGGTCTGCCTTGGAGAGCGGATGAAAATTGCCGATAGCTTCGGCGCCGCGCACCGCCTCGATCCACATCTCGCCGACATCGGAGGCGATCTTGGCATCCTTCAGCGTGCGGCCATGGCCGAACATGCCGAGACCCGGCACCAGCGTCAGGCGCGGCATCGGGTCGAGCATGGTGCGGTTGACCTCGTCCAGCGCGTCATTGGTCTCGAAATAGGCGGTGTAATCCTTGACGAAGGCCTCGACATGGCTGCGCACCACGGCCTTGTAGTCGCCGAGCTTGTCGGCGTCGGGCGCTGGCACCGCCATCGGCCCGGTCTTGATGCGGATCGACAGATCGGGCGTCGACACGCCGCGGGCGGCATAGTCGGCGATCTTCGCCGAGTTGATGAAATCGACGATTGCGTCCGAGGTGCGGAAGTCGCTGATCATGCGGTCGAAACGGCCTTCGCCGCGCGCCACGGCAACCGCGCCGCGCAATGTCGGCGCGATGTCGCTCGGCTTGGCGAGCTTTGCGGGCAGCGCCGCCTTGGCCGCCTGCGGCTTGCCTTTCCTGGCGACATACTCCTCGGCGACATTCACATAATGGATCATGCGGTCATAGGCCTGCCTGGCATCGTCGCCGAAGGTGAAGATGCCGTGCTTGTCGAGGATCAGGCCTTCGACACTCGGGTCGGCATCGAAGACTTCCGCGGCCACCTTGGCGAGGTCGAAGCCCGGCTTGATGTAGGGCACGTAACCTAGTCTGTCGCCGAACACGGTCTTGATCAGCGGTTTGCTGTCCTCCTGGTCGACAATGGCCAGGATCGCGGTCGAATGCGTGTGGTCGACGAATTTGTGCGGCAGGAAGGCGTGCAGCAGCGTTTCGACCGACGGGTTGGGGGAGGACGGATTGATCAGATTGGAGCGCTGCAGCGCCACCATGTCCTCGTCAGAAAGCTTGTCCAGCGCGCGCGCCTTGAGCAGCGCGCCCATCTTCACCGCCGGCAGGCCTTGCGGCTCGATGACGGCCATGTCCCAGCCGCTGCCCTTGACGCAGAGCACATCCCATTCGTCGCCGAGGAGATCCGTGGCCTTGGTCTTGCAGGACGTGTTGCCGCCGCCATGCAGCACCAGCCGCGGCTCTCCGCCGAGCAGGCGGGTCGTGTAGACGCGCAGCGCAAGGTCGCCGCCGACGCCCTTCCTGGCGTAGTCTGCAACCATCTTCTCCGCGTCAGCGTCGTTCCAAAGGTTCTTCATGTCGTTGCGTCCGATACTCGTCTTTTTGCTCATGAACAGAAAGCCGCGACGCCTTTATGACAGAAGCGGCGAGGGTGGTTTCTAAGAGGCCTTCTTGGTTGCCGCCTCGGCGTATTGGAGCAGGCGCTCGGCCATATGCGCGCCGATCACCAGATGCGTGCAGAGCCCGCCGGCGATGGCCGCAAGCAGCGGCTCGAACTTCGTATCTTCCTGCACCACCATCAGCCGCTTCTCGATGGCGCGCAGCGAGGCGAGCGCGGCGGAGATGACGCGCCGGTTGTAGCTGCAGTCGAGCACCTCGCCCCTGGCGTCGATGATCTGCCCGGCGATGACGCCGGCCGCACCCTGGCTGCGCAGCGCCTCCATCTCGGCCGGCGACAGCGCGCCACATTTCACCAGATGGCTGTCGGCGTCGACCGCGCCGACGGAATAGAGCGCCAGATCGCAGTCGGCGATGCCGGCGAGCTGCTCGCGGATCACCGGCTCGGCGCGCAGGCTCTTCGCCAGCTCTTCCGTCGACAGCACCAGCGGCGCATAGAAGTTCAGGCCCTTGGCGTTGAGCCGTCGCGCGATCTCCATCGTGCACTGGTCGGGCCGATAGGAATAGGGCGCGCCGAGATTGCCGCAGAGCTGCACCACGGTGACGTCCTGCAGGTCGGCGAAGGACATGATGTCGGCTATGGTGTAAACGGTGCGGCCCCAGGCGACGCCGATCCGGTCGCCCTTCTTCACCAGCTCGAGAAAGACGCTGGCCGCGAGCACCGCGATGTCGGTTGAGGGATCGGCGAGATAGGCATTTTCCGGCGCGATCCAGACGGCGTCGAGCTCGAAGGCGTCTTCAACCTTGCGTGCCATAACATCGTCGGTGAAGAGCTGCGTCGAGGTCGAGATGTTGACGATGCCGGTCTCGCGCGCCTTGCGCAGATACATGGCGACCGAGGCCCGCGAAATGTTGAGCTGGCTCGCCACTTCGTCCTGGCGAAGGCCATGCGCATAGTAAAGCCAGGCGGCCTTGTGGATGAGCTGTTCTGCCGGTCTGATCGCCATGCCGCCTCCCTGGCTGACATTAGTCACGGCTCTCGACAAAAGTCAAACCTGAGTGAGCGGAGGCGTTTACCTGTCGGCAGGGCTCAGCGTGGATCGCCGTTCTGTCAAGCGACCGGATCATAGCATTTTCAGCTATTCGGAGGGATAGCGTGACAGCGGGCCTGAGGTTAGAAGGTTCGAAAAGAACTTGGGGAGAACGGGATGGCCAATCCCTACGAACAGGATCTCGACAGGAACGCCGCCAATTACCAGCCGCTGACGCCGCTCACTTACCTTGAACGCACTGCCAAGACCTATCCCGACCATGTCGCTATCATCCATGGCAGCCAGCGCATCACCTATCGCGAGTTCTGGCGCCGCTCGCTGAAGCTTGCATCGGCGCTTGCGCGGCACGGCATCGGCAAGGGCGACACGGTGACGGTGATGCTCTCCAACACGCCGCCGATGCTGGAAGCGCATTTCGGCGTGCCGATGGTGAAGGCGGTGTTGCATTCCCTGAATACCCGCCTCGACGCCGCCATCCTCGCCTTTCAGCTCGATCATGCCGACTCGAAGGTGCTGATCGTCGACCGCGAATTCTCGGGCGTGGTCAAGGAGGCCTTGGTGTTGGCCAAGGCCAAGCCGTTGATCATCGACTATGATGATCCCGATTATGCCGCCGACGCTCCCTACCCGAAGGGCGAGCGGATCGGCGTGCTCGATTATGAGGACTTCGTCGCCGCGGGCGACGAGGCGTTCGCATGGTCGATGCCGGACGACGAATGGGAAGCCATCTCGCTCAACTACACGTCCGGCACCACCGGCAACCCGAAGGGCGTCGTCTACCATCATCGTGGTGCCGCCCTGATGGCCTACACCAACACCATCCATGCCGGCATGGCCAGGCACGCGGTCTATCTGTGGACGCTGCCGATGTTCCATTGCAACGGCTGGTGCTTTCCCTGGACGCTTGCCGTCCAGGCCGGCACCCATGTCTGCCTGCGCTGGGTGCGGGCGAAGCCGATATATGACGCGATCGCCGATCACGGCGTCACCCATCTGTGCGGCGCGCCGATCGTCATGTCGGTGCTGATCAACGCGAAGGACGAGGACAAGCGCCAGTTCCCGCAGACCGTCACCTTCAACACCGCCGCCGCGCCGCCGCCGGAAGCTGTGCTTGCCGGTATGGCCGACGCCGGCTTTGCCGTCACCCATCTCTACGGCCTGACCGAGACCTACGGTCCGGCCGTCGTCAACGAATGGCACAATGAGTGGGACGCGCTGGAGAAGGGGCCGAGGACGGCGAAGAAAGCGCGCCAGGGCGTGCGCTATGCCGCGCTGGAAGGGCTGACGATCATGGACCCCGAGACGATGGCGGAGACGCCGGCCGACGGCGAGACCATTGGCGAGGTCATGTTCCGCGGCAATATCGTCATGAAGGGCTATCTGAAGAACCGGAAGGCGACCGACGAGGCCTTCGCCGGCGGCTGGTTCCATTCCGGCGACCTCGGCGTCATGCACCCCGACGGCTATATCCAGCTCAAGGACCGCTCCAAGGACATCATCATCTCGGGCGGTGAGAACATCTCCTCCATCGAGGTCGAGGACGCGCTCTACAAGCATCCGTCGGTCGCCTCCTGCGGTGTGGTGGCCCGCGCGGATGAGAAATGGGGCGAGGTGCCGGTCGCCTATGTCGAGCTGAAGCCCGGCAAGACCGCGACCGAAGCCGAGATCATCGAGCATTGCCGGGGGCTGCTGGCCCGCTTCAAGGTGCCGAAGGCGGTGGTGTTCGCGGAAATCCCGAAGACGTCCACGGGGAAGATCCAGAAGTTCCGGCTAAGGGAAATGGCGAAGGGGGCGTAGTACGCTCCTCCCGCCATGACCGCGACGTCGACAGCTTGCGCTAGCAACCGCGACTTCGTCATCCACGGGCGGAGCAAGGAGCGAAGCGACGTCGCGGAAACCCTAGGATCTATGCCGTGACCATGCGGCCGCGCTCCGGCGGTTGAGAGTAGCCGTCAGCGACGATATCGTCGTAACCTTGATCCGCCTTCGTTCTTCGGCCTACGTCACGGAATGGATCCTCGGGTCTGCGCGCGTCGCTTCGCTCCTTGCTCCGCCCGTGGATGACGACGCCGCCGGGGCAAATGGCTAATCGTAAACCCCGGCCCTCGCAACTGTCACCATCTGTCACCAGTTATACGCGTACGTCGATTTTGCGTTGACTCCTCGCTGCTTTCGTTTTACGACTGACGAAAATTGAAATTCGTCACTCGTCAAACCGAAAGCGCCATGTCCGAAGCCGCCAACATCGTGGCAGACCCCACCAGACAGGAGAATGTGACCCGCATTCTCGACTGCGCCGAGCGGCTGTTCCGTCACTATGGCTACGGCAAGACCAACGTCGCCGACATCGCCCGCGAGCTCGGCATGTCGCCGGCCAACATCTATCGTTTCTTTGCCTCCAAGGTCGAAATCCACCAGGCCGTCTGCGGCCGCATGCTCGGCGCCAGCTACAAGATGGCCTATGAGATTATGCACCTGCCGATCAGCGCCGAGGAACGGCTGCGGCGCTACATCCATGCCCAGTACAAGATGACGCTGGAGGTCATGCTCGACCAGGAGAAGGTGCATGAGATGGTCATCGTCGCGCTGGAACGCGACTGGGGCGTCATCGACAAGCATGTCAACAGCATCCACGACCTCTTCGCCGAAGTGATCCGCGAGGGCATCGAGGCCGGCGAGTTCAGGGAACAGGATCCCGAGACGGCCTCGCGCTGCTTCGGCGCCGCGACCATCATTCTATGCCATCCGCAGATGGTGGCGCAGTGCCTTGCAAAGACCAACCGGGCGATGCCCGACGAACTTATCGACTACGCCATCAGAGCCTTGAAATAGAAGCCGCCCGCCGGGTGCGGTCGACGATCATCTCCAGTTCGGGAGTGCTAAGGTGTCTTTGTCCAATTCCATCCTCCGCAAGCTGCCGGCCGCCGGCCTCCCAACCGCCGCCGTTATCGCAGCAGTGCTTGGCCTTGCCGGCTGCAGCCAGGAGAAGGCCGAGGTCGTCCAGGAGGTCGTCCGGCCGGTCAAGGTGGTCGAGATCGGCGAGGCGCAGACCACCCGTCAGCTTGACTATTCCGGTTCGGTGCGCGCCCGCACCGAGATGAATCTCGGCTTCCGCATCGCCGGCAAGGTCACCGAGCGCCTGGTCGACATCGGTCAGCACGTGGATGAGGGCGACGTCCTCGCCCGCATCGATCCGGCCGATTACGAATTGTCGGTGAAGAGCGCCGCGGCCAGCCTCGACGCGGCCGAGCGCCAGGTCGAGACCGTCGACCTTGCCAGGAAGCGCGCCGAGCAACTCTATGCCAAGAATTTCGCGCCGAAGTCGCAGCTCGACCAGGTGCGGCTGACCTACGACCAGGCCGTGGCGAACCGCGACGCCGCTCGTTCGACGCTGGCCCAGGCGCAGAACCAGGTTCAATACGCCGATCTGAAAGCCAGCAAGAACGGCATCGTCACCGCCATCTCCGCCGATGTCGGCCAGGTGGTCGCCGCCGGCACGCCGGTGATGACCGTCGCGGTTGACGGCGAGAAGGAAGTTTCGATCGCGGTGCCGGAGATGGATATCGCGGGCTTCAAGCCCGGCAAGGAGGTCAAGGCGAGCTTCTGGTCTGACGAAGGGCTCACCCTTGACGGCAAGGTCCGCGAGGTCGCCGGCAGCGCCGATCCGCAGTCGCGCACCTTCGCCGTCCGGGTGTCGCTGCCCAACGATCCGCGCGTGCTACTCGGCATGACCGCCAATGTCCAGGCG
>NZ_RZRY01001270.1:0-1005 GCF_003998035.1 Mesorhizobium sp. M2A.F.Ca.ET.039.01.1.1
GACTGCGATCGTACTTCCAGCAAGGCGATATCTGGGAAGCAGAGATCATCAAGCGGGCGAAACGCTCGAGCCGCATCGCTTGGTTCTTCGCTCTGGCGTTTGCCGGCATTGCCGCACTCAGCCTTCTGGCAGTCGTTCTGATGCTGCCGCTCAAGAGCTTCGAGCCATACTTGGTCGAGGTCGACAGGAACACCGGCTCCATCGAGGTGAAGTCGGGTCTGACCCGGCCGACCAATCTCACCGAGCAGGAAGCAGTGACGCAGGCCAATGTGGTGCGCTATGTACGCAGCCGGGAGGGCTACGATCCTTACGCGATCGAGGAAAATTTCGGGATCGCAGCACTTCTGTCGACAAGGGATGCTGCGCGCGAGTTGCAGGCGCTTTACAGCGCCGCCAACCCGCAGAATCCAGCCAAGGTCTATGGCAAGCTGAAACGGGTCCTGGTCGACATCAAGTCGGTCAGCTTCCCGAACAGTTCGACCGCGATCGTGCGTTTTTCCACCACGGAAAAAAGCGAGACCGAAGCGACCGACCGCCATTGGATCTCGGTCGTGCGCTTCCGCTACACCGACACGCCGATCAAAAACGAATGGCGTTTCGAGAACCCGCTCGGCTTTCAGGTTTACGACTATCGCCGCGACCAGGAAACCGTGACGCCGGGAAGCCCGTGATGAGGACGACAATGGTCCTTGCCACGGCACTATGCCTTGTCGCCTTCGGCTCCGCCGCCCTCGCCGCGCAGACGCCAAAAGGCGGATCTCTCGATCGGCGGATTACCAGCGTGGTCTACCAGGAGAACAATGTCGTTCAGGTCTTCGCCACCTACGGCATCTCGACCATGATCATTTTCGATGAGGACGAGAAATTCCAGACGATCTCGCTCGGCGACACCGACAGCTGGCAGGTCGTCCCGGCCGACAAGGGCAACATCCTCTTCGTCAAGCCGATCGCCAAGAACGTGATCACCAACATGAACGTCGTCACCGACAAGCGCATCTACTATCT
>NZ_RZRY01001271.1:0-1001 GCF_003998035.1 Mesorhizobium sp. M2A.F.Ca.ET.039.01.1.1
GATCGAGGGCTTTCTGCAGCTGTTCCATCACGCGGTCCCCTTAGGCTTGGCTGCGGCCTTCTTCTTGGCCGCCGGCTTCGCGTCGGCGGCTTCGGCAACCATGGTCGTCGCCGGAATGGCCGCCGGCTCGGTGCGCGGCTCCTCCGCCGCCTTGGCGAAGTTCGGATGCACGACCTTGCCGCCGTCGGTCAGCATCGTCGCCTTGACCAGCTCGTCGTCGCGCTTGATGGCGAGCTGCTTCGTCGCCTTGTCGACCATCGTCTCGAGGAAGGCGTAGAGGTTCTTGGCGTAGAGCAGCGAGGCGGATGCGGCGACACGACCAGGCACGTTGAGATGGCCGACGATCTTGACGCCGTTCTCGGTCGTCACGACCCTGCCGGGAACCGCGCCCTCGACATTGCCGCCGCGCTCGACCGCGAGGTCGACGATCACCGAGCCCGGCTTCATCGAGGCGACCATGGCCGCCGAGACCAGCTTCGGCGCGGGGCGGCCGGGGATAAGCGCCGTGGTAATGACGATATCCTGCTTGGCGATGTGCTCGGCGGTCAGCGCCGCCTGCTTGGCCTGGTATTCCTTCGACATCTCCTTGGCGTAGCCGCCTGCCGTCTCGGCCGCCTTGAACTCCTCGTCCTCGACCGCCAGGAACTTGGCGCCAAGCGACTGCACCTGCTCCTTCACCGCCGGGCGCACGTCGGTGGCGGTGACGACGGCGCCAAGGCGGCGCGCGGTGGCGATCGCCTGCAGGCCGGCGACGCCGACGCCCATGATGAAGGTCTTGGCCGCAGGCACGGTGCCCGCCGCCGTCATCATCATCGGCAGCGCGCGATCGTATTCGGCGGCCGCGTCGATTACCGCCTGGTAGCCGGCAAGGTTGGCCTGCGAGGACAAAACGTCCATCACCTGCGCGCGGGTGATGCGCGGCATGAACTCCATGGAGAAGGCGGTGATGCCGGCCTTGGCCATGGCGGCCACTGCGGCATCGTTGCCGTATGGGTCCATGA
>NZ_RZRY01001272.1:0-1000 GCF_003998035.1 Mesorhizobium sp. M2A.F.Ca.ET.039.01.1.1
GCTCCAATTCCTCGCTGGTGGCGCCGGTCACGATCGGCAAGGGCGGCTATATCGCCTCGGGCAGCGTGATCACCGAAAGCGTGCCCGACGATGCGCTGGCTTTCGGCCGTGCCCGCCAGAAGACGATCCCCGGCAAGGGCAAGGAATTGCGCGAGCGCTTCGCCTCGGCCGCAGCGGCAAGGAAGAAGGCAGCGGAATAGCGTTTCAGCGCTTCCTGAACCCGAGCGGTTCAGGTAACTGGATTGCAAGCGCCGTCTGGCATGGTGCATGGAGCAAAAGACCGTTCCGCTGACATGGAACGAAACGCAAAGTGACTTTCGCGGCAGGCCGGCAACCCCTAGATAACGCCGGGTTTTCCGCTGGGAATCGGGGGTAAGCGCCATGTGCGGTATCGTTGGAATCGTCGGCCATTCGCAGGTCGCGCCGCTCATCGTCGACGCGCTGAAGCGGCTTGAATATCGGGGCTACGACTCGGCCGGTGTCGCCACCATCGAGAAGGGCGAACTTGGTCGCCGCCGCGCCGAAGGCAAGCTCATCAATCTCGAACGCCGCCTGAAGGACGAGCCGCTCGACGGCACGATCGGCATCGGCCACACGCGCTGGGCCACGCATGGCGTGCCCAACGAGACCAACGCGCATCCGCATTTTTCCAACGGTGTGGCCATCGTCCACAATGGCATCATCGAGAATTTCGCCGAGCTGCGCGACGAGCTCACCCGCGACGGCTACAGCTTCGCCTCGCAGACCGACACCGAGGTCGTGGCGCATCTGGTGGCGCGCGAGCTAGCCAAAGGGCTGAAGCCGGTGGAGGCTGCGCATGCGGCGCTTAAGCGGCTGTCCGGCGCCTTCGCGCTGGCGATCATGTTCCAGGGCGACGAGGACCTGATCGTCGGCGCCCGCAACGGTCCGCCTCTGGCCGTCGGCCATGGCGAGGGCGAGATGTTTTTGGGCTCCGACGCGATCGCGCTGGCGCCCTTCACCAACTCGATCACCTATCTCG
>NZ_RZRY01001273.1:0-999 GCF_003998035.1 Mesorhizobium sp. M2A.F.Ca.ET.039.01.1.1
TCGGAATGCCGATGCCGACATTGACGTAAGTGCCGTCCTCAAGCTCGCGGGCGGCGCGCGCCGCCATCTGGTTTCTGTCCCAGGCCATGCCTCTTCTCGCTCCCCCTCAAGCGGCCGCGCGCGTGGTGCGCTGTTCGATGCGCTTCTCGTGCTCTCCCTGGATCAGGCGATGCACATAGATCCCCGGCAGGTGGACCTGATCGGGGTCAAGGCTGCCGAGCGGCACGATCTCCTCGACTTCGGCCACGCAGACCCTACCGCAGGTGGCCGCAGGCGGATTAAAGTTGCGCGCCGTCTTGCGGAAGACGAGATTGCCCGAGGGATCCGCCTTCCAGGCCTTGACGATCGCGAGATCCGCGACGATGCCGGTTTCGAGAACGTAGGTCTCGCCGTTGAAGGTCTTCGTTTCCTTGCCCTCAGCGACCACGGTGCCGACGCCGGTCCTGGTGTAGAAACCGGCAATGCCAGCACCGCCGGCGCGCATGCGCTCGGCCAGCGTTCCCTGCGGGTTGAACTCCAGCTCCAACTCACCGCTTAGATATTGCCGCATGAACTCGGCGTTATCGCCGACGTAGGACGAAATCATCTTCCTGACCTGCCGCGTCTTCAAAAGCAGGCCAAGCCCGAAGTTGTCGACGCCGCAATTGTTGGATGCGACCATCAGCTCTTTCGTGCCCGCTTCCCGGATGGCATCGATCAGAAGCTCAGGAATGCCGCAAAGCCCGAAGCCGCCAGCAGCTATGAACATCCCGTCGAATAGGAGACCTTCAAGCGCTGCGTGCGCGGTTCCATAAGTTTTCATAATCTCTCCGTGGAGTCCGGTGATAAGTGGAGACACACCAAATCCAAAAGTCTTTTTACCCGACGGTAGCAGGGCTGTCCGGGGAAAGTGTCTGGTGAATCGAAATGCCGCATGCGCATGCTCCGTAAGACGGCGGTTTTCCGTCTATCTTCTAATTGTCGAGACTCAGAAAGGGAACGGGGCATGCGCTTTACACC
>NZ_RZRY01001274.1:0-999 GCF_003998035.1 Mesorhizobium sp. M2A.F.Ca.ET.039.01.1.1
ATTTGAAGCCGGCCAGTCATTCCGATTTCATTCCGGCCACCCTTCCGATTTGAAGGCGGCCAGTTTTCGGACTGATCCTGGGTCTCGTTGATGTTTGAGTTGGGTTTTGTTTCAGGTCAAGCTTCGGTGTTTTCGGGGACGATTGGCGGGCGCTGTTTTCGCATGCTTTCACCGGTGAGATCGATGCGATAGGCGTTGTGAACGAGGCGATCCAGGATGGCGTCGGCCAAAGTTGGGTTTGCAATAATTTCCCACCAGCGATCCACGGGCACCTGACTTGTGACGATGGTTGAGCGTCGTTCGTAGCGATCCTCAATGATCTCCAGGAGATCGCGGCGTTGGTCGTCATTGAGTTTTTCCGGTCCCCAGTCATCAAGGATCAGCAGGTCGGTCCTGGCAAGAGATTTGAGGATCCTGCCGTATCGCCCGTCGCCTCTTGCTAGCGCGAGGGCGGCGAACAGCCGGGGAAGCCGGTGGTAGGCGACTGAGAAGTCTTCGCGGCAGGCCTGGTGGCCAAGAGCGCAGGCAAGCCAGCTTTTGCCGACGCCGGCTGGCCCGGTGACAAGAAGACCATGATGCTTTCTGATCCAGCCGCAGCCGGCAAGCGCCATGAACAAATTGCGGTCGAGGCCGCGTGCGGCGCGGAAGTCGGCATTCTCGATCTGCGCGTCATGGCGAAGCTTGGCAGCCCTGGCGCGAGCCTCGAAACGCTTCTGGCGGCGTATGGTCGCCTCGCGTTCGAGCAGCATGGCAAGCCATTCGCCGTGCTCGAGGCCGCGCACTTCGGACTGTGCGTCGAGTTCCTGGAAAGCGGTTGCCATGCCGTAAAGGCCGAGCTCTCGCAGCATGTCGATGGTGAGATTGATCAGCATGGGTGGATCTCCTCAATGAAAGTAATCAGGGCCACGCAGATTGGCGTGATCGACGATGGCGGTTGGTTCGGTGGAATGGCGTGCGGCTTTGTGGTTGGCGATGAGCGAAGCGATGCTCTTGCAGTTC
>NZ_RZRY01001275.1:0-995 GCF_003998035.1 Mesorhizobium sp. M2A.F.Ca.ET.039.01.1.1
GATCTGCACCGCCTCTGCGATCTGGTGGCCGACCGTATAGACGGGGTTCAGGCTCGTCATCGGCTCCTGGAAGATCATGGCGATCTGGTCGCCCCGGATCTTTCGCATCTCCCGATCGGAGAGCTCAAGGAGATCGCGATTGCGAAAGCGGACCTCGCCGCCGACCGTCCTGGCAGTCAACTTCGGCAGCAGGCGAAGGATCGAGAGGGCGGTGACGCTCTTCCCGCACCCGGATTCGCCGACGACGCCGAGCGTCTCGCCATTTTTGACCTGGAAGCTGATGCCGCCCAAGGCGCGGGTAACGCTTTCTTCACCGTAAAAGTGTGTCTCAAGCTCTCGGACGTCGAGGAGCACGTCGTTCCCTGCGGTTTGATGCATCTGCATGTTATCGCCTCCGCTTGGCGCGGGGGTCGAACATGTCGCGCAAACCATCGCCGAGCAGGTTGACGGCAAGGACCGTGGCAGCAAGGCAGATACCTGGGGCGAAGATCGTCAATGGCGCGGTGGCGAGATACAGGCGCGAACTGGCGATCATGTTGCCCCAGCTGGGGATCTCGGGCGGTACGCCCACGCCAAGGAAGCTCAGCCCCGCCTCCGTCAGGATCGCACTGGCGCAGACAGTTGCGCCCTGGACCATCAGTGCCGGAATGGTGCTTGGCAGGATATGCCGCCACAGTATCTTGGGCAGGCGCGCACCGCCGCAGAGCGCGGCCTCCACATAGGGACGCTCGCGAACACCCAGAACCACAGATCGAACAAGCCGCGCGACAGCTGGCGTCTCGGGGATCGCAATGGCGACGATGAGGATGCCGATCCCGGGTCCCGTCAGAGAAATGAGCGCAATAGCCAGTAGAATCGTCGGAATCGACATCAGGCCGTCCATGACTCGCATGACGACGTTGTCGAAGCTGCGGCTGTAGCCGGCGATGACACCGATCAGAAGCCCGGCAAGAGCCGCGCACGCCGCCGATGTCAGCCCGACCATGAGAGAGATC
>NZ_RZRY01001276.1:0-992 GCF_003998035.1 Mesorhizobium sp. M2A.F.Ca.ET.039.01.1.1
CCACAAAAGGCGCCTGCCACATGTTCGCCCGCGCCATCGCGGTGGAGTTCCGCGACCGCAACATCCGCTGCAACGCCGTCTGCCCCGGCTTCATCCGCACGCCGCATGGTCTGCGCGAGGTGGCGGATCTCGGCAAGCTCGGCGTCGATGTCTCCGATGCCGCCATGGCCGCGCAACAGGGCCGCATCGGCGAGCCGGAAGAGGTGGCGAAGGCGGCGCTGTTTTTGGCCAGCGACGAGTCCAGCTTCGTCAACGGCGCGCATCTGTTTGTCGACAACGCGTTCACGGCGATCTGAGGCTTTTCCTAGCCCCACGAAAGTGGGGAAAGGTAGCTCGGCGAAGCCGAGACGGAGAGGGGACGCCCTGCGTGAACCGGCTGAGAATTTGGGGCAAACGCGGCGCCGAAAGAGCAACCGTCGGCGCAGCCCTCTCTCCGGCCGCTTCGCGGCAACCTCTCCCCCGCTTTGCGGGGGTGAGGAAATCCGCGCCTACCGCTCTTCCCTTCTGAACGGCTTCAGCAGCGCCGAGGGTGCCACTGCGTTGCGCGACATGAAGGCCATGGCAACGATGGTGAAGATGAAGGGCAGCATCAGGAAGGCTTCGTAGGGGATGTGGCCGAGACCGCTCGCCTGCATCCTCAATTGCAGCGCGTCGACGAAGGCGAAGAGCAGCGCAGCCCCTGCCGAGCGCCACGGGTCCCAGCGACCGAACACGACCAGCGCGATCGCCACCCAGCCGCGGCCGGAGACGACGCCGAAGGTGAAGGCATTGAATTGCGCCATGGTGAGGAAGGCGCCGGCAAGCCCCATCAGCGCGCCGCCGAGGATCACCGCTTGGAAGCGCGTGGCGATGACGCTGACGCCGGCCGAATCCGCCGCGCGTGGGTTTTCGCCGACCATGCGTACCGCGAGCCCCCATGGCGTGCGGTAGAGCACGAAGGCGGCGAGCGGAACGGCGATGATCGCCATATAGACCAGCGTGAACTGGTTGAA
>NZ_RZRY01001277.1:0-991 GCF_003998035.1 Mesorhizobium sp. M2A.F.Ca.ET.039.01.1.1
TAGTGACTGCGAGATCCTTTTTCTGCCTGCCTCCGCGCTCAAGCGGCTCCTCACTGAGCTTCCGGGCTTCGCTCTGTGTCTCGTGCAGGGGCTAGCAGCAAAGGGCAGATGCTATTCGGCCATGGCGCAGATGCTGGGAACTCGCTCGGTGATCGAGCGCCTGGCCCAATTTCTGATGAATCTCGGAGAACTCCACGGGGTGCGTGACGGGCATGCCGTAATCATAAACGCCAAGGTGACGCATGATCAGATTGCCGCGATGGTTGGGTCAACGCGCCAGTGGGTAACGATGATGATGAAACGCTTCCAGAAAGATGGGCTGGTTACGGTCACGCCGCGTCAAATTCGCATCGAGCGCCCGCACAAGCTAATCAACATGGTTTCGAAGGATGGCGGCAGTAATCGGCCTTCGACAGTTCTACCCAAGCCGTGCCAGGGCCCAGCGCACCGTCTTGCGGACGTCGGGGTCGGCATCGCCGCTGTGATTCATCAACGCGTCGCGTGAGGCCGGGGCAGCGATTTCGCCAAGCGCTGCTGCCGCCTCCTTGCGCACGGCTGCAATCTCGCTCCGAAGCAACTCTGAAATTGCCGGAACTGCCGCATGGGCTTTGAGTTTGCCAAGCGCGTTCAGGCATCTGAGTTGGACCTGCCAGTACTCATCATCCAAGGCCGCGGTGAGCACATGGATCACCGCGGCTTGGCCAAGTTGGCCGAGCGAATCCGCGGCGACAGCGCGCACCCGCCAGCTATCATCGCCAAGCGCTGCCGCGACCGCCGCAGCGGCCGCCGGCTGGCTCGAGAAGGAAAGCGCACTTATAGCGACTGTCCTGACGCCAGCATCCAGGTCCAGCGTCGCGGCAATCAGCGACGGCAATGTCTCCTCTAGTTTGAGGTAGGCGACAACGCCAATCGCCTGGGCTCGTACATCCGGATTCTCGTCGCGCATTGCTGTGAGCGCCGGAGCGAGCGATGCCGGCGATCGCAGCTCTCT
>NZ_RZRY01001278.1:0-990 GCF_003998035.1 Mesorhizobium sp. M2A.F.Ca.ET.039.01.1.1
GGATAGGAAAACCCATGATTTTGATGACCAGAACCGGCCCCGCCGGCAGATGGCTTGTGCTGCTGTCGGTCTGCCTTGCCGCCATGACGATGCCGTTGAGCTTTCCCGGCCCCGCCGTGGCGCTTTCTCGCATTGCCGCCGATCTCGGCGGCAGTCCGCTCGCGCTCAATTGGGTGACCAATGCCTTCATGCTGACCTTCGGCGCCGGCCTGATGGCGGCCGGGGCATTGGCCGACAACCATGGCCGCAAGCGGATTTTTCTCGCCGGCCTCGCTGTCTACCTCCTTGCCGCGCTGGGCTGCATGCTGGCGCCGGATATCGTCTGGTTCGATATGTTCCGCGCCTTGCAAGGCATAGGCGGTGCCGCCGCCTTCGCCGGCGGTGCCTCAGCACTTGCCCAGGAATTCGACGGGCAATCGCGGCTGCGCGCCTTCAGTTTTCTCGGCACCAGCTTCGGCATCGGGCTAGCCTTCGGCCCTGTCGCCTCCGGCCTGCTCATCGATACATTCGGCTGGCGCGCGATCTTCCTTCTGGTGGCGGCGCTTGGCGTTGCCGCGGCCGCGCTGGGCCTGCGCACCGTCACCGAATCACGCGATCCTGACGCAACCGGGCTCGACTGGGCCGGCGCCGGCACCTTCACCATCGCGCTTGCCGCGCTGACTTATGGCGTGCTGCAGGCGCCTCAAAGCGGCTTGGCCGATCCCTTCGTTCTCGCACTCCTTGGCGTGGCTGCCGTCGGCTTTGCCGCCTTCGTCATTGTCGAGCGGCGCGTGCGCCGGCCGATGCTGGACCTGACGCTGTTCCGCTTCCCGCGTTTCGTCGGCGTCCAGTTCCTGGCCGCGGCACCCGCCTATGCCTTCGTCGTCCTGCTCGTGCTCCTGCCGATCCGCTTCATCGGCATCGAGGGGATGAGCGAGATCAAGGCGGGGCAGTTGATGATCTGCCTCTCCGGCCCGCTGCTGATCCTGCCGTTGCTCGCCGGCCAGGCGG
>NZ_RZRY01001279.1:0-989 GCF_003998035.1 Mesorhizobium sp. M2A.F.Ca.ET.039.01.1.1
GTGGCCCGGCGAAGCCGGGACGGAGAGGGGCCTTCGTAGAACGCAGCTTCGGAGTGGGACGGCTTCACGACAGCACAATTCTGCGAAGGCTCTGCCGTCGCGGAGGGCGCCCCCGCTCCGTTCTCGGGCTTCGCCCGAGCCACCTCTCCCCCGCCTTCGCGGGGGCGAGGAAATGTGCTGTGCCTACCCCCTCTTCCCCGTCAGCGTCATGTCGAAGTCGACGACATTGGAATAGAGCGGCGTGCCGACATCCATGCCGTAGCGCGACCGCAGCACCTTGCCGGTGACGTGGAATTTGATGGTCCCGCCCTTCAATCCGCCGAGCTCGGCGGTGAATTTCTCCGGAAACGTCTTGCCGCGCGCCGTCAGGCGCCCGGTAACGACCGCCGTCGTGTCACCGGTGCGCGTCACGCTGGTCGAGCGGAACTGGATCTCCGGGTTGTTGGCCGCGTCGAACACCGCGTCGGAGCGCAGGAAGGCATCGATGCGGGCCTGACCGGTGCCGACGCTTTCGGGATAGATGGTGAGGTCGACCTTGGAGCGGCCGACATCGCCATTGTCGATGCGGATCGTGCCCTTGAAGCGGCCGAAAGCGCCGTCGAAGCCGCCGCCGCCGGCCTTGCCGATGGTGAAGCGGATCGAGGAGCCAGACGGGCTGATCGTGTAGCTGCCGGCCGCGTCGCTGAGCGCCACCGCGGCAACGGCAGGCACGGCAAGGCAAGCGGCAAAGGCCGCCAATCCGAGGATACGCGCGTTCATGGGTTTCTTCCTTCCGCAGATACGCTTTTCTGCGTTCTTGCCCCACCAACGAATGGTGGCGCGGTTCTATTCCCTGCCTGACGAAGGTGTGATCATGCGCGTCAGCACATTGTCGCGCAGCAGGAAATGGTGGCGCAGCGCCGCCGCGATGTGCAGCGCCACCAGCCCGATGCCGGCATAGGCGAGATACCAGTGCGCGGACGTCCAACAGCTCTCCGAAGCGTCGGAGT
>NZ_RZRY01000127.1:0-12291 GCF_003998035.1 Mesorhizobium sp. M2A.F.Ca.ET.039.01.1.1
GCGCTAGAGCGAAATCCTGCCGCGCGCGTTCGCGCGTGGCAGACACCAGGTGAATTTGTCCGTCGCTCCCCAGGCTTGGCCGCCCGATGGGTAGGGCTGACGCAAGGTGACAAACACGATTTTTCGACGAAACCATGTTTCATGACGGTTTCGTGATTGACAGTACAATCGCTTGTATGTGTTAATACAAACGATTGGATTCCCCATCATCCCAACCGACCGGATGAAATCCGGAGGAGCACCATGAAAGAAACCCCAGCGAATTCCAGGCTCAATTTTCCGTCCGATGCGGACTACGCCAAGCGCGTCGAACGCGCCCGAACTGCGATGAAGCAGGAGGGGATCGACGTTCTTGCCTTATCGGGCGTCGACAATCATCGCTTCTTTACCGGATTGGATGGCATCCCGGTCGTCAGACCGATCTGGTTCGTCTTGCCACAGAATGGCGCGCCGGCTTTTGTCTCGCCGCGCATCGAAGCGTCGGAGATACAGGCGCAGTCTAACGTGCCGGTGGCTGCCGAATGGGTCGAATGGGAAGAGCCGGCAAAGACTCCAATGTCGTTCGCTGTCGCGCTCGCTAACCATCTAGGGAAAGTAGCGCCGACGGCCCGCATAATCGGCGTCGATTTCGACGGTACATGGGCACGAAATCTGGAGTTGGCCAAGGAGACCATTGGCGCCGAACGTATCAGAGACGTCTCGGCCATGCTTCGTGAGGTTCGTAGGCTCAAGGATGCTGCAACGATCGACGTCGTTCGGCGCTGTGCCGACATCGTTACCCACCAGTTCAAGGCAAGCCGTGAAGTTATTGCCCCCGGCATTCCCGACTGGGAAGTAGCGCTTGCGTCCCGCTCGGCCGCGATGCGGCGAGCCGCAGAATGGTGGAACGGCGATGAGGAACATGCGCCGCTTGTCCAGGGCTTCCATGTTATGGCTAGCGGCGAGCGTTCTTCCCGCGCCCATCCCTCTGCCGGTGGTCGCATAATGCGGGAGGGGGATATCATGCAGCTGTGTTATTGCGGCCGGCCGTTCTTCGGACATGGTATCTGCTTCGATCGGCCGGTTGTGGTTGGTTCCAAGGCGTTGCCTGCGGAAGTCCGCAAGATCGTTGACGTCGCGCGCGCGGCCCAGGAAGCAGCACTGGCAAAAGTGCGCCCCGGCGTGAGGGCGGGCGAGGTCCATGCAGCTGCGGTGGAGGTGATCCAGCGTGGAGGTTGGGACAATCCCTTCCGGCACCGTACAGGTCGCGGTGTCGGCCTCTCCGATCCCGAGTGGCCCGAACTTAAGGCCAACGACCCGACCGTGCTTGAGCCGGGCATGCTCCTCGGCGTCGAACCGGGAGTCTATATCGCCGGCGTGGGTGGTGCCCGCTTTGGCGACACGATCCTCGTTACCGAAACCGGATACGAGCCGCTCACGCCGCTTGACCTTGGCCGAGCGATCTAAAGAAGGCCCCGCCGGCTGCGAGGCTATGAGGCGATGAGACGATTGCGTAGCACCATGAACGAGAACTCAGAGAACGCCATGACCGCGAACCCGGCGAATTCCAGACTCACTTTTCCCTCCGATGCCGACTACCGCAATCGCATCGCACACGCCCAAGCTTCGATGAAGCAGGCCGGGATTGATGTTCTCGCCCTGTCTGGTTTCGACTATCTCCGCTTTTTCACCGGTTTGAACGGCCTTCCCGTCGGCAGACCGATTTGGTTGGTCTTGCTGCAGGAAGGCGCGCCGGCTTTCGTCTCGCCTCGCAGCGAGGCAAAGGAGATACGGGCGCGATGTGCGACCCCCGTCGCTGCGCAATGGGTCGAATGGGAAGAGCCGGTCCCGGCCCCGATGACGCATCAAGACGCGCTCGCTAAGTATATTGGCGAAGTTGCCGCGCATGCCCGCACAATCGGGGTCGATTTCAACTCCACGTGGGCTTTGAATGTTGACCTGGTCAGGCAGGCCCTGGGCGCCGAGCGCGTCAAGGACGTCACCGGTTTGCTTCGCGGCCTGCTCGCCATCAAGGACGCGGTTGCGATCGACGTCATTCGACGCAGCACCGATATCGTCGCCCACCAAGTGATCGCCTGTCAGGAGATTATCGCGCCCGGCATTCCCGAATGGAAAGTCGCGCTGGCGTCTTTCAACGCCGCGACAGAACGATCCGCGCAGTGGTGGAGCGGAGATGAGGAGCAGTCCCCGTTTGTGCAGGGTATGCAGATGATGGGTAGCGGTCATCAGCGCACGGCGCGCTGCCATTGCGCCGGCGGCGGTCGCATCATGCAAGACGGCGAAATCCTTCAGATTTGCTTCTGCGGCCCGTCGTTTTTTGGGCACGCGATTGGGTATGATCGCCCGTTCCGTATCGGCTCGAAGCCAATGCCTGCCGATCTTCGCAAGCTCGTGGATGTCGCACGCGAGGCTCAGGAAGCGGCTTTGGCAAAAATTCGCCCCGGCGTAACCGCAGGCGAGGTGCACGCCGCCGCGGTGGCGGTGATCGAGAGTGGAGGCTGGGACAACCCCTTCCTGCACCGAACCGGCCGCGGGATCGGATACTCCGATTTTGACGGGCTTGAGCTCAAGGCCGGTTCTACAACCGTTCTGGAACCTGGAATGGTCATGACGGTCGAGCCGGCTCCATACGTCGACGGCATCGGTGGTGCCCGCTTTGGCGACACGGTCCTCGTGACCGAAACCGGGCACGAGGTCCTCACTCCCTTCAATCTTGGCAGGGACATCTGATGAGAGACAAGTCGCTCCCCACTGTTTCCTTCCAAGGCGTCACCAAACGTTATGGCCTCGTCACCGCGGTGAATGGCGTCAACCTCGACATCTCGCCGGGCGAGTTTTTCGCGTTGCTCGGCTCGAGCGGTTCGGGAAAGACAACGCTTCTGATGCTCTTGGCGGGGTTCGACAGTCCGACCGAGGGCCGTGTGCTGATGTCAGGCACGTCTGTCTCCGACGTGCCTCCGCATCGGCGTCAGATCGGAGTGGTCTTTCAGAACTACGCGCTTTTCCCGCATCTAACCGCTGCCGACAACGTCGCCTACCCACTGAAGATGCGCGGGGTCGGGCGTGGCGAGCGCGAGGCGCGCGTGAACGCAGCGCTCGGCCTCGTCAATCTTACCGATCGAGGGTCTTCCTATCCCTCGCAATTGTCCGGCGGTCAGCAGCAACGCGTGGCGCTTGCCCGTGCCTTGGTCTTCGGCCCGGACATCCTGCTCATGGACGAGCCACTCGGGGCTCTCGATCGACGGCTCCGCGACCAGATGCAACTGGAGCTGAAGCGTATCCAGGGTGAACTCGGCATCACGGTCATTTACGTCACGCATGACCAATCGGAAGCCATGGCCATGGCGAACCGGATCGGGATCATGGCCGGAGGGCGGCTGCTTCAGGTCGCCGATCCCGAGACCATCTACGCCGCGCCATCCAATCACTTCGTCGCACGTTTCATCGGAGAGTGTTCCATCCTGCGGGTCGCCGCGACGGATGGAGGCAAGGGGTACGAGATCGCCGGGGCGCGACAGTCGCTGCCGTCTCCCTCGAAGGAGCCTTTCGATATCGTGGTTAGGCCAGAGAATGTCTCTATCCGTGGTGCAGCCGAAGCATCATCAGACGGGGCTTTCGGCGTTGCCGCGACAGTGCGCGATGCCACCTATCTCGGCGCCGGCTGGCGCGTGGCGCTCGAACTTTCCGACGGGCAGTCCCTGCTCGCCAGCATCATGCGCGGAGATGACGTGGCCGGACGCTTGGCGCCGGGTCTTCCTGTCGTCGCGCGGTGGGCGCCAGCATCCGTCGCTGTTCTTCCGACTGAAGGATCGTCCTGAAGCGGGTTTAAGGGAGAGTAAACTCATGACGTCAAACAAGCTGCACAAAGGCTTATTGGCCGCGGTGATCGCGGCTGCCAGCATTACGTTCTCCGCGCAATTGGCGACCAACGCCTATGCGGCGGATGTCGTAGTCGCCTCTTACGGCGGTGCCTTCCAGGATGCCCAGACAAAGGCCTACTTCGGACCCTACACCAAAGCCACGGGTACGAAGGTGACCGGCACCACCGGCTCCGGCTATGCCAAGGTGAAGGCTATGGTGGAGAGCGGCAACATCACCTGGGATGTCGTCTCTGCTGAGAGCTCGGCCTTTGCGAACGAGACGAAGGATGGCCTTCTTCAGCCGATCGACTATTCGGTCGTCAAGGCCGACGGCATCCCAGCCGAGTTCCGCAAGGAATACGGCGTGGGCTACATCTCGTTCGGGCAGGTTCTCGCGTGGAGCAAAGACAAGTTTCCGAACGGAGTCACCCCGGCTCAGTTCTTTGATCCCAAGGTAAGGGCCCGCCGCGTTCTGACGTCGGATCCTTACTTTACGATTGAAAACGCGCTGATGGCTGACGGTGTGAAGGCGGCCGATCTCTATCCCCTGGACGTGGATCGCGCCTTGAAGGTCATAGATCGGATCAAGGATCAACTCGTCGGCTTCAAGGGCGGCTCGGATACCCAGGCGCTTATCCAGCAGGGCGAGGTCGACTTGGCCTTCGGCCCGAATGGCCGCATCAACGATGCGATCAAGGCGGGTGCGAACTGGGCCTACAGCTGGGAGGATTCAGTTTCAGATATCGAATGGTGGGTGGTGACGAAAGGCGCTCCGCATGCTGCAGAGGCGATGAAGTTCATAAACTTCGCCGTCCAGCCCGAACAGCAGGCGGAACTCACCCGGCAAATCCCCTACGGGCCGACCAACGTCGACGCCCTGAAGCTTCTCGACCCCGCTGTCGCCAAGAGCCTGCCGAGCTACCCCGCTAATGCCGAGCTCGGCGTGGTCCTGAATTCGCAATGGTGGCACGATAACCTCGAGACTGTGAAGCCTCGCTGGGACTCATTCATCATTCAGTAGCAGAAAGCGTTTGGGAGAAAACGAGAATGAGGCGGAACAGACTAATAGAATGGGAGCGGTTGTTACTGCTCGCTCCCGCATTTCTCCTGTTCCTCTTCGCTTTTGCGCTCCCGCTACTTGCGATCCTACCGGAAGCGTTCGGCGGTGATGCCGTCGGGCGCTTCGTGGGCATATTCCAAAGTGTCGTGTACCGAACGGTCATCTGGACCACGGTGCGGATCAGTCTGGAAGCGACGGCGATAACACTCATCGTCTCGTTTCCCTTGGCTTGGCTGTTGAGCCGGGCAACCGGGGTGAAGGCCCTGCTTCTTGGACTTTTGGTGCTGGTTCCCTTCTTGACCAGCGTGCTGGTCCGAACCTTTGCCTGGTTGGCAATCCTCGGACAGCGCGGCCTGGTCAACGCGGCGCTTCTCAACCTCGGACTGATCTCGGAGCCGCTTCCGCTCCTCTTCAACGAGTCGGCAGTTGTTCTTGCCCTGGTGCACGCTTCCATCCCGATGATGGTGTTTGCGCTCGTCACTGTCCTGCGGCGAATTGACGGACGCATCCTCCTGGCCGCTCATACGCTCGGGGCAAAGCCCGTGCGCGCTTGGTTCGGCATCGTTGTCCCGCTTGCAATCCGCGGCATCCAATCCGGTGTCATTATCATCTTCCTTTTCACCATGGCGAGCTTCATCGCGCCCGCCTTCCTTGGAAACCAGCGCCAACAAATGCTGGCGCAAATGATCCAGGCGCAAATCGAGACGGGGGCTGACTGGCCTTTCGCTGCAGCGCTCGGTGTCACGCTCTCCGTGACTGCCACGATCGTTGTCGTGGCGTTGTCGTCGGTGATACGATACTTCTCGCGTTGGCAGCACCCGGGTGTGTCGCCGACCACCCTGCCGCAACAGCGCGTACGGCAGGCGGACAGGGAGATACTACGCCAGCCGGTGGCCCTGCCAAAATCGCGTTTCCACCTGCCTGCCCTGCGGCGCTTCAGCGCCCGTTGGGTGGAACCAGCCTATCTGGCCGTCATATCCATCTTCATTCTTCTTCCCCTGGTCGTCCTCTTTCCAGTGTCGTTCAGTTCGGCTGACGTTCTCATCTTTCCGCCTCCCGGCTATTCCTTGCGATGGTTCGAAAAGATCGTCGGCAGCCCGGAATGGGTCTCGGCGGCTCTGACCAGTCTTCGCATCGGCGCTGCCACCTGCGTTCTTAGCCTCGTAGTCGCAATCCTGACAGTGCTCGGCTTCGGCCGTTATTCGCGGTTTCAGGGAGTTGGCGAAGCGATCGTACTATCGCCTCTCAGCGTACCAGCTGTGGTCTTCGCGCTGGGGGCTTACCTGTCCTTTGCGCGCATCGGACTCGTTGATACCGAGACAGGCATTATCATTGCGCACACGGTGCTGATCTTCCCGGTTGTGTATCTGGTCGTCTCCGCGACATATAGTTCCATCGATCCTTGGCTGTCGCTCGCGGCGGCGAGCCTCGGTGCGGACCCATGGCGCATATTCCGGACCGTAACCTTTCCGCTGTTGCTTCCGGGCCTGGCCGTCGGCGCCTTGCTCGCGATGCTTCTTTCCTTCGATGAATCGGTGGCCTCGATCTTCCTCAGCGACCTGTCGGTAAAAACACTGCCACGGAAATTGTGGGAGGGCATCCGCTTCAACACCAGCCCCGAATCTGCGGCTGTCTCCGCCATGCTGCTCGGCGTCACCTGCGTCGTCGTCATCGTCGGTATGGTGGTGGTCCTCGGGCGCCGGAGAAATGCTCTGTTGATCCCGAAGGCCGTTCCTGACTCGGCTTCTTGATCGGTCTCAGTAGTCTGCGACCTGCATCAGCAGCGAATAGCGGTTTTCGATCGAGAGATGGGTCGTGGATTTTTGACAGCCAGCAACAAAAGCGGACCGTCGACTGCCGGCCCCTCAGTCAGTCACCCTGGGACACCGTACGCGCCTCGGTCGAGCGTCATTCCAGCGGGGATCCGCTATCCTGGCCGCTGCGGCGGCGCGCCAGGACGCCGGTGGGCCCCAATCCTCCCAGATGGCCCACCGGCACCAATTCGAGCGCCAAGCGATCGATCTTTTTTCGGAAAGCCGCCGAGCTTCCCCGCGGGCGCAGGCATATCAATTCCTATACCCGGCCACGCTCGAGACAGAGCGCTGTACTCTATCACGGCCGATCTAAGTGAACGCGAGTGGCAGTGGCTCGCCGGGTTCCCGATCATCGCTGCGCATCTCCACAATACGCTGCTGGGCGCTAATGCGACCCAGTACATTGTCGACGGTTTCTCGTCACGACGCGCATGTTCGCTATGCCCCAGAAATCCTGACCAGGAGGGGTTTTGATGACGATCGGTAGCGTTTTGACCGCCTATATCGCGGCCGTCGTCCCTTTCATCCTTTCGCTTGACCGGGTTGCGGAGCAGGAAAACGCCGCCTGGCGCAGCATCGTCGGCATGGGCCTTGCCGTCCTTGTCACGGTCTTCGGGACTGGTGTCGGCAATTGGCTTGTCTTCGTGCGGACGATCGCCGGGCGCGCGGTGCGCGGATCTTATGTTGCCGCCTGCGTGCAGAAGACCAAGGTGCCGCAATTGGTTGCCGCGCTACGCTAGGCATGCACGACATCTTCCATAGATTCGCGGAGAGGCTCACAAGCAGCGTTGACAAGGTCGATCTTCATGACGCTCTGGCTGAGACGGCTTCTTCGCTCGATCTCCCGTTGTTCGCCTACCTCTTCCCCTCGCTCCAGCGGCGCCGTGCGACGGACCTGATCTCCAGTTATCCTCAACATTGGGCGTCTCACTATCTTCACAGCCGTTATGAAGATGTAGACCCGGTGATCGATCAGGCGCGTCGTCGCCAGGAAACATTCCGCTGGGGTGCGGACGGCGGCGATCTCGATTTGTCGACGCCGCAGCGACAGCTGATGGATGAGGCGAACCAATTCGGCATTCGCAGCGGCTTTACGATCCCCATCCACGATCGGCGCGGTCTTTTTGCCGCGCTTACCTTCGCCTCCGATGAACGTCAGCCTCTCTTCTTCCGCGTGATCGAGCGGCATGAGCGTGCGTTGCAGTTGGTCGCCATCTTTTTCCACATCCAGGCACGTCGCAGGCTGACGTCCGAGCGAATGGTGGACGGCGTCGCTTTGTCCCGTCGGGAATTTCAGTGCTTGCTATGGGCTGCTCGCGGCAAGTCGGATTGGGACATCGGCCACATTCTGGGCATTAGTCAACGCACCGCCGCCTTTCATCTCGACAATGCCAAGAAGAAGCTTGGCGTGCGAACCAAGACCCAGGCCGCCATCCGGTTCGCGCTATCGAGATCGACAGATCTGACCTGACGACGTCATCAAGCTGTATACATGCACAGGTTGTGGCGGCCGCGGCCTTTGCCTCCAATCGCGATGATATTCACGCGAGGGAGAAGACCGACATGATGCAGTTGATCACGCCTGATTGTTACGCAGAATTCGACGACGAGCTCAAGGAGATGCATCGCTTGCGTCATCGCGTCTTCAGGGATCGCCTGAATTGGGATGTGTCGGTCAGCGGTGGCTATGAAGTCGATCCTTTTGATGCGCTGGGCCCCTGCTACCTGCTGCTGAAAGCATCGAGTGGGCGTGTCGATGGCTGCGTTCGCCTGCTGCCGACCACTGGCTCGACGATGTTGCGTGACAGCTTCTCCATTCTCCTTGGAGACCACCCGGCGCCGGAGGATCCCTGCATCTGGGAAAGCAGCCGTTTCGCGCTCGATCTTCCGCCGTCGGCGCCGAAACGGGCCGGCATTGCGCTCGGCACCTACGAGCTGTTCGCCGGCATGATCGAGTTTGGCCTGTCGCGTGATCTGCGCAGCATCGTAACGGTGACGGACTTACGCATCGAGCGGATCCTGCGTCGCGCCGGCTGGCCACTCGAACGCCTGTCCGATCCGCAGACGATCGGCAATACGCGCGCCGTCGCCGGTCATCTCGACGTCTCGGCCGGGAGCCTGGAAGCCATCTGTGGCAATGGCGGGATCAAAGGCCCCGTGTTGTGGGCACCGGTCAGAAAGATCGCCTGACCTCAACGTGTGATCCCGCCTTCAATTGGATGTGGTGCGATGAGCGAGACGAGCTCTGGTCCAGTCTGGCCGGACTGGCAGGACGACCATGCCTATGCCTATTCTCTGCACCTCGCCAGCCGTGGCTGGGCCTGGGAGTTTCTGAGGCGCAATCCCGGCTTCCAGAAGGATCTCAGCGCTGTCTTGCGGCGCGTCGATCTCTCGCAATCGGGAATCGCGGACATCACTAGAATGCGGGCGAGCGGAAGCGATCTTTCCGTTTGGGGGATCCTTTTTTGCAAGCTCGATTGAGAGTCTCGCGAACGTCTTTTGGTCTCCTCATGAATGTCCGCACGTTCTCGCGGTTTCCGCTGAACCTGCGTCGAGATTGCCCGATGAAAACGTGTTTGATCTCTCCAATGTTGCCTGTCAGATCTCCATCTTGCTGAACGCGAACGGACGGCAGAACATCCTGTTCACGGACGGTTTCAGGAACCTTCAATTGGCAGTCGTCGGGGCAAATCTCCTCGAGTCAGCACGCCTCACCGCGAACGTGCTTTGGCCCTCGGCGGAAGTGAACCAACGGCTGGAAGGGCTGGAGTGTTTGAACGCCCTCCGATCTACCGGACGGCTTCCACCCAGATTCTTTCCCGCTGAACCGCGCGGCGAGCGGCTGCGGTGGGTTTTGCGGGCCCTTGATGGCTCCATCGCCGGCGCCTCACATCGCGAGATCGGCACTGTCCTGTTCGGGAAGGCACGTGTTGAACGGGATTGGGCCGATCCCGGCGACCACCTTCGTGACATGGTGCGCCGTGCGATCAAACGCGGACGCTCACTCGTGAACGGTGAGTACAGGAAATTTCTTCTGTAGTTGTCGCTTCTCCGACTTAGCCCGGGAAAAGTTCCTTGTACCCGCTGCTGATCAGCCAGTGTGTCCGGTCCAAATGGCTTCGCACCGCCTTGCGGGCGCGAGCTGACTCTTGCCTGGGATCGATTCCCAGTATGGCCTGGGCCATCTCTTCCTCGCTGGCGTTGTCGGCGCAGGCCTCGATGAGCCTCAGGTAAATCGCGAAATGCTCTTCGTCGTACGCGGTTAGCGTGTCCGCCCAAGGGACTTCGTCAGCTATTAGGTTTTCAGTCATTCTTCCTTCGCCCGCAACGCATCGTCAGTCGCTTCTAAGGAAGTTGCTGCGATTGCAATTCTTTGCGACCAACGATCGTTCTCAACAATGCTCGATGTCGGTTTGTAGAGAATACTCCGTGGTGAAATCCTCTACAAGGGAGTGGCCTCTCGTGCATGGAAATCCGAGAGGTCTTTGCCCGCAATCTGCGCAGGCATCGCCAACGAAAGAAGCTGTCCCAAGAAGCGCTGGCGCACGAAGCTGGCGTCGATCGAACCTATGTGAGCGCCCTTGAGCGCAGGGTCTATGCCGCCAGCATCGATACGGTTGCTAGGCTGGCGAAAGTGCTTGGAGTCAAGCCAGCCGATTTGCTGGACCCGGATTCCCGATAGACGTGAAGCACGGCGGACCAAAAACCGCCTCGATTGAATCTATGCACCTCGAAGGAGGGCGCCTGCGCGCTGACAGCGCGCACCGGGTGCTTGTGAACCGAGCCCGCTTTTCTTCGCCATGCTCAGGCGGTCTCGGCCATACGGCTTCGCCCCCTGGCGCAGGCAGCCCTGCGGGCTGTGGCGGCCGCCGCCCCTTTTGGGGCGGCGCTGTCTTTTTGAGTTGGCCTTCCCGGCGGCGCGGTGTGGGCGGCTCTCCCTTCTAGGCCCGCCGCGGCGGCCCGCAACCCTGCGCTTTCAGCTCCGGGTCCTCCACTTCGTTCCGGTCCTGCGGATGCCGGCCACCTCCGACGGCGGGCCTTTCCGGTCGTTTTCGCCGCCCACCCCGCTTCCGGGGAGGGCGCAGCGAGATTGGCGAGCGGAGATTTCATCATGCGCAAGACCGGCAAACGCAGTGCCCGGGGAGAGGTTGGCGGCAGGAAGGACGAGCAGCCTCGGGCCAGCCTCTATTCCGAGATCACCGACCGCATCATCGCCGATCTGGAGCGGGGTGCGGTGCCTTGGGTCAAGCCTTGGGGAAAGGCGAAGGCCAGTCTTGGGCTGCCCAAGAACGCCGCCACCGGGCGCGGCTATTCCGGCATCAACATCCTGATCCTGTGGGGCGCGGTGATCGAGCGCTCATACCCCGGACAGAGCTGGCTCACCTTCCGGCAGGCGCTTTCGCTTGGCGGCAATGTCAGGAAAGGCGAGCACGGCACGACCATCGTTCACGCGGATCGCTTCATCCCGAAGGACGAGAAGGAACGCGCCAGACAAGAAGACGCCGAGCCGCAGGCGGTGCCTTTCTTCAAGCGCTTCACCGTCTTCAATGTCGCGCAGTGCGAGGGCCTGCCTGAGCAGCTTTACAGCCAGCCCGAACCGCTGCCGGAACGTGAGATCATCCCGCAGGCCGAGGCTCTTATGCGCGGCAGCGGCGCGGATATCCGCATCGGTGGCGATCGCGCCTTCTACATGCCGGCCGCCGATTTCGTGCAGTTGCCGCCGCAGCCCGCATTTTTCGAGCCGGTCAATTACTACCGCACGGTCCTGCACGAGCTAGGCCACTGGACAGGACACCCGACCCGGCTTGCCCGTGACTTCTCCGGCTCGTTCGGCACCAAAACCTATGCCCGCGAGGAACTGGTCGCCGAGCTTTCTGCCGCCTTTACCTGCTCCAGCCTGGGCATTGAGCCGACTGTGCGCCATGCGGACTATATCGCCTCTTGGCTCGCAGTGCTGCGCGAAGACAACCGCGCAATTTTCCGCGCCGCCAGCCTCGCCTCGAAAGCCACCGATTTTCTGCTCGCCGTTCAGGCTGACGCGGGAAGCAAGACGCAGGAAGGGATCGCGGTATGAGCGCGCGCGGTTCCCTTCCGCTGCAGACCGAGGCGACGCCGGAAGGCGAGGAGACGCTCGTTCCCGGCGTCCGCCCCATCACCACGCGCGACCGGCTGGAGTTTCTGATGGATGCGCCGATGCGTCCGCGCGCGGCGCAAAAGCCGCTCGATATCGGCCTCTTCGATGACGCCCAGCGAAATCAACTCGACCTGTTCTGACTAGGAGTTTCGTTATGATCCTGATCACCGATGAATTGCGCGCGCGGCTGCTCGCCAACGGCGCGGCCGAGACCGAAACCGACCATGTGCCGGTCGTAAAACTGTTCAATCCGGTCGGCGCTGCGACGTGGCTTTTGACCGAACTCGACGCGGACGGCGACACGCTGTTTGGCCTTTGCGATCTCGGTTTCGGCTTCCCCGAGCTTGGCAGCGTCAGCCTTGCCGAGCTTGCAAGTGTCAAGGGACCGCTCGGTCTTGGCGTCGAGCGCGATCTCTCCTTCAA
>NZ_RZRY01001280.1:0-985 GCF_003998035.1 Mesorhizobium sp. M2A.F.Ca.ET.039.01.1.1
GGCGACGGTCGCCGCGATCGAGGTCAAGGGCGGCAAGGCGGAATTCCTCGCCGCCGACCTCGCTTCGCTTGCCGAAGTACGCCGCCTCGCCGAAGCCGTGCGCGCAAGGACCGACAGGCTGGACATCCTGATCAACAATGCCGGTGTCGGCACCGGCGGCCAAGGCGCCAAGCGGCAGGTCAGCGCCGACGGCTACGAGCTGCGCTTCGCCGTCAACTATCTCGCCGGCTTCCTGCTGACGTCCGAGCTCTTGCCGCTTCTCAAGGCAAGCGCGCCGGCGCGCATCGTCAATGTCGCCTCGGCCGGCCAGCAGGCGATCGATTTCGACGACGTCATGCTGACGCATGGCTATAGCGGCGTGCGCGCCTACTGCCAGAGCAAGCTGGCGCAGATCCTGTTCACCGTCGATCTGGCTCAGCAGCTCGAGGGCACCGGCATCACCGTCAACGCCTTACATCCGGCAAGCTACATGGACACGACTATGGTCCGGCAGGCGGGCGTCACGCCATGGAGCTCGGTCGAAACCGGCGCCGACGCCATCCTCAACCTCGCGACGTCGCCGGCGCTCGAAGGGCGCAGCGGTCGCTATTTCGACGGCCAGCGGGAATCGCGCGCCGATGCGCAGGCTTATGACGAAAAGGCGCGCCGCCGGCTGCGGGCGCTGAGCCTAGAATTGACCGGACAATCTTCTGCAACATCCAAGGAACAACACCCATGAGCGAGACCATCGAACATTGCGTCATCATAGGCGGCTCATCCGGCATCGGCCTCGCGACGGCCAAAAAGCTGGTCAGCCCCGCCATGAAAGTCACGATCACCGGCCGCAATGAGGAAAAACTCAAGGCTGCGTGGAAGAGCCTGGGCGGCTCAGCCGACAAGGCTGCGTTCGATGCCGGCAATCCTGATGAGGTGCAGCGGTTTTTCAAAGACCTAGGGCCGTTCGATCACCTGGTTCTCGCCGCGAGCGGCGGCAAGGGGCTGGGAC
>NZ_RZRY01001281.1:0-985 GCF_003998035.1 Mesorhizobium sp. M2A.F.Ca.ET.039.01.1.1
GGCCTGCCCCTTGCCCAGGGCATTGCCGAACGCCTCCGGCCGGGGGTCGACGTGCTGATCCTCGGCAATCACGGCCTGGTCGTCGCGGCGGAGACCGTGGCCGAGGCGGAGCGTCTGCTGCATCGGGTAAGATCGCTCCTGGCCCGCCCGGCGCGGCAGACAGCGGCCCCGGATATCGCGGCGCTGACGGCGCTTGCCGACGGCAGCGGCTATCGATTGCCGGCGGATGTCGAGGCGCATGCGGTGGCGCTCGACCCGGACAGCTGCCGCACCGCAGAAGCCGGCAGCCTCTATCCGGATCATGTCATCTTCCTTGGCCGGGGCTCCGTGGTGGCAAGGCCCGGCGAACAGGTTGCCGACGTCGTCGCGCGGCTGGGCGCAAATCCCGTCGCGGTGCTCTTTCCGGGCGCCGGCGTGCTGATGCGCGGCGACGCCAGCTCCGGCGCTGACGCCATGCAGCGCTGCCTCGCCGACGTGACCGCACGGATCGAAATCACGGCGCGATTGAACTATCTCACCGCCGCCGAGAATGACGAGCTGGTCAACTGGGATGCCGAGCAGTATCGCCAGAAACTCAACGCCGCGGGTTAGGTGAATGGTGCCGCTTGCAGTAGGCATCGACATCGGCACGTCCGGGTCGCGCGCCGTCGCGATGCGTCCGGACTTCTCCATCGCCGCGAGCACCGCTGCGCCGCTCGATCGCTTCGGCGCGAACGGCCGCGATCCTGCCGTCTGGTGGGCCGCGGTCGAAGCGACACTACGGGAACTCTTCTCACAAATCGACCGCGGAGCGGTGCGGACAATCGCGGTGGACGGCACGTCCGGCACCTTGCTGCCGATCGACGGCGCCGGACGGCCGCTGGCCGAGCCGCTGATGTACAACGACAAGGTTCCGGATGCGGCGATCCTCGCCGCGATCGACGGCGCGGCGCCGGAAGCAAGCGCCGCGCATGGGGCGACATCCGGACTCGCCAAGGCGCTCTGG
>NZ_RZRY01001282.1:0-983 GCF_003998035.1 Mesorhizobium sp. M2A.F.Ca.ET.039.01.1.1
CCTCCCCACCCTTCACGGGCTGAGTTGTCAGGCCAGAGTACTGGCCGCGCGTCATGAGGGCGAATGCGTTAGAAGCTCGCTCCATCATCCCGGAGCGGTGACGCTCGCGGTAGAGACGCAGAGCATTTCCAGCCGACATTATTCCCAATTTCAGCTCAATATAGCGGACGGCCTTTTCCTCGATTTCCAGAAGAACGGTGCGCCGTTCGGCATCTATGCGGGCAACAGCGCTGTCCGCGCCAATGGCGTCCAGCTTGTCGACCGCGCGCGTCTGTCGAATGAGATGCTGGTGTATCGCCTCGTCAAGGTCGTGAAGCCGTTGCTCGGCTTCGGCCTTCTCGATTGCAAGACTGTCGAGATCGACGGTATCCAATATCGAACGCGCCTGCTCGAACCCTTCCACAGCGAGCTCGGACGAAACCCGTTCCTGAAGTTCCGCAACGGCTGTGCGCAGGCGATCCCTGTCGCGCAGCAGTTCGTCGCGTTGCACGACGTCTGCTAGCGTCGCCACGCCAAAGACGCTGAGGACCTCGTTCTTGCGGCGCTCATGCGCCGAAATCTCGGCGTCGAGGATCTCACGTTGATCCTGCAGGCGCCGCAGGTCATTGACGAGGCTTGCCTTGGCCTCGCGCGTGCGTTCGGCGCGCTGCAGGCGCTCGGCGAGCCGAATGGCCAGCTGTTCGGGTTCGTCGTCGGCCGCCTCGCCCGCTTCGGCAGCGACGGCGGTAACCTCAACCAGGAAACTGTCCCTGTCGGCCACCATCTTGTCGATACGCAGCTGCATGGCGTCCCGGTCCTGAAGACATTTGGACAGGTCAGCCACTTGATCGAGGACGCCGCCAATGCCGGGCGACGAGATGCCGTTCTCAAGCCAGGTGCCCTTGAGCGCTTCGGCAACGCCAGCCTGCCATTCATCCTCACGCCGCTCCGCGACCTCGATGGCGCGGCGCCTGGCGTTCAGATCCTCTTGCCTTGTGTCAACG
>NZ_RZRY01001283.1:0-981 GCF_003998035.1 Mesorhizobium sp. M2A.F.Ca.ET.039.01.1.1
GATCTCTCCGGCGGGCAGCAGCAGCAGCTCGCCATCGGCCGAGCGCTGGTGATGCGGCCGAAGCTTTTGGTGCTCGACGAGCCGACCGAAGGCATCCAGCCGTCGATCATCAAGGATATCGGCCGCGCCATCCGCTATCTGCGCGACCAGGCGGGGATCGCCGTGCTTCTGGTCGAGCAATATCTCGACTTCTGCCGCGAGCTAGCCGACGAGGTCAACATCATGGATCGCGGGCAGATCGTGCATACGGGTCCGGCCGAGGATCTCGACCGGGCGGATGTGCGGAAGTTCCTCACGGTGTAACTCGCATCCTTGGGCGAAGCAAGGAGCGAAGCGACGCGGCGCAGACCCAAGGGTCCATTCCGTGAGTTGGCCGAAGAGTGCTGCTCTACAGAATAGGGTTCTTTGCGCAGCGCCATTCCAAATTCCGCACCATCAGTAACGCTTCCAAGTAACGGCATGGATCCTCGGGTCTTCGCTCCGTTTCGCTCGCTACGCCCAAAGATGACTAAGTGTTCGACGGCTCTGGTGCGCTCAATACTCCATGCTAGTCTTTTCTTGGCCTTGGTGAGTCGGCCGCTTTCCGTACCAGTCGCGCGAATGAGGGGGGAAGGCGCGGACACCGCCCGCAAGTTCCACGCAAGCAAGTCTGCTTAGCTTTCCCCGCAGTGATTGTCGGTCAATGCGTCCAAAAAGACTCTTGCCAGGGGATGGCGATGGAACGTTTTGTCGAGGACTATCAGAAGCGGCGCCTCACGGAGCGCGTCGATATCATGACCGCGATCAACATCCTGATGTCGCAAGGCTATGACGAGGATGATCTGCTCGGCGAAATGACCAAGGTTTTTTATGTCGACCTTGACGCCTTCAACGACGTGATTGCTCACCACTGAGAGTGAGCAGGAGGCCCCGAAAAGGTCATCCGGCGAGGCGGAAGTCCAGGACGCGATTGCGGCCGGCGCGCTTGGCGGCGTAGAGCGC
>NZ_RZRY01001284.1:0-981 GCF_003998035.1 Mesorhizobium sp. M2A.F.Ca.ET.039.01.1.1
CGCCCCGAACTACTGGCTGTTGATGGCCGCGAGGGTCTTCACCGCCTTCGGCCACGGCGCCTTTTTCGGCATCGGCTCCGTCGTTGCGGCGAGCCTCGTGCCGCGCAACAAGCGGGCGAGCGCCATCGCGCTGATGTTTCCCGGCCTGACGCTGTCGAATATCCTGGGCGTTCCCGCCGGCACGGCGCTGGGTGAAGCCTTCGGCTGGCGCGCCACTTTCCTCGCCGTTGTCGGCATCGGCCTCGTCTCGGTCGCGGCCATCGCCTGGCTGGTGCCGTCCAACGTCGCCGAACCCAGCGGCGGCGGGCTGGTCGGCGAATTGCGCGTGCTCGGAAAGCTGCAGGTCTGGCTGGCGATGCTGATCGCCTCGCTCGCCTCCGCCAGCCTGTTCGCCGTCTTCACCTACATCAAGCCGTATCTGACCGACGTCTCCGGCCTGTCGACGGCGACCGTGACCTGGGTGCTGCTGCTCTTCGGCGCCGGCATGACCATCGGCAACGTCATCGGCGGCAGGCTGGCCGACTGGAAGCTGATGCCGACCGTGATCGGCACGCTGCTCGCCATGGCCCTGCTGTTCGTCGTCTTCGCCAAGCTCGGCGCGATTGCCGGGGTCGCCGTCGCCATTGTCTTCCTGTGGGGCATGCTGATCTTCATCGTCGTGCCGCCGCTGCAAATCCGTGTCGTCGAGGCGGCCGCCGAAGGACCGAACCTTGCGGCCACGCTGAACCAGGGCGCCTTCAATGTCGGCAATGCCGGCGGCGCCTGGATCGGCGGCCTCGCCATCTCCTGGGGTGTCTCCTACGCCAACCTGCCGCTGGTGGGCGCCGCACTCGCGCTTCTGGCCGTCGCGGTGGCCGTGCTGTCGCAATCGCTCGACCGCCGCGCGATCCTGGAGCCGCAGCCCGCAGAATAAAGCTCCCTGCGCGGCAGCCGATTCACCTCGTCCGACGATTTCCTTGATTCCGCTTGCCGATCCAAGCA
>NZ_RZRY01001285.1:0-980 GCF_003998035.1 Mesorhizobium sp. M2A.F.Ca.ET.039.01.1.1
CTACAGCAGCATGTTCTCGCTCGATGACGAGACGCTGGAAGCAGGTGGCAAGGCGATCCTCGAATCGCGCGGCGATCTCGGTAAGCTCCTTTTCACCGCCAGTGCTGGGCTTGGCCATGCCAGCGATGTGCTGGCCGCACTTGAGACGGAGGCAGACGGTCTTCACCGAAAACAGGCCCAGAGCACCGAAATCGCGCTGCTGAAGAAGCGGTTCTTGGAGCTCAAAACACAAAAGGAGGCGATCGACACGCTAGCCTCGACATTCGAGGCGCTCGAGGCGGAACGGGTGGAAGCCCAGGACAAGTATGATCGCAGCCTGGCTGAACGCGCGATGTTGTCGGCGCGGCTCGCCACGATCGACCGATATGTGCGCGCCGCGCCGCTCCTGGCCGAAATAAAACGCAAGGCAAGCAGGCTGGCCGAGCTGCCGGACATGCCCTCTCCTCCCAGGACCTGGAGTGGCAGCATCGCTGAATTGATCGATCAGGACGCTCAGCTGAGAACACGCCTTCAGGCCAGTGCCGATGAGATCGATCGGGCGAGGGCAAAGATCGAAGCGATCGTCGTTGACGAGGCTGTCCTGGCGATCTCCGAGCAGGTGCGAGGCCTGGCCGACCGCAAGGCGCGCTATTTATCCGCAGGCATGGATCTGCCGACCCGCAAAATGGAAGTCCAGATGCTTGATCAGGTGGTGGCGAACTGTCTCGCCGCGCTTGGAAGGTCGGCCGAAGAGGATCCGCCCCGGCTCATCCTGCCGGCGTTTGTTGTCGGCACGCTTCGCACCATGGTGGAACAACGCTCCGGCATCACGACGAGCTTGCGGATGGCCCGCGATGAAGCCGCTGCCGCGCGTGATGGGCTCAACGCTGCACGAGGCCGAGTCAGTGAGGAGAGGGCGGTGCCTGAGCCCGCAAGGGCCAGGCTAGTAGCAGCCGGGTCGGAAGCGAAAGCCTCCAGTCACGCACGGGAGATAAGAGAGG
>NZ_RZRY01001286.1:0-977 GCF_003998035.1 Mesorhizobium sp. M2A.F.Ca.ET.039.01.1.1
GCGTAAGCCCGAGCTCGACCGGCGGATGGTGCAGGAAGATATAGGCCGCCTTCCCCGCCACCTCGGCGAGCCTGGCATCGAGCCAGCCGAGCCGGTCGTCGCACAACTCGCCGGTGACGCGGCCTTCCGCCAGGCTGTCGAGGAAAATGAGCCGCCCTTCCGGCGTGTCGAAAACCGACTGCACGAAACCGTTTCCGTCGGTCCCGTTTTCCGGGAAGGCGGCGATGAGGTTGGCGCGCCGGTCGTGGTTTCCAGGCAGCAGCCGGTAAGGCACGGCAAGCCGGCTCAGCGCCGCCTTCAGGTCGGCATAGCTGTCGGCCTCGCCGTCGTCGGTCAGGTCGCCGGTGAAGATGCAGAGCGCCGCATCGCTGTGGCGCTGATTGATATGGTCGATGCAACGATCGAGCCGCTCATTCAGGTTCGCGCCATATCGTATCTCGCGCAGACGACCGAGATGGACGTCCGTAACCTGGATGACCTTCATGCCCTGAACCCTCAATCAAAATGTTCGCAAAAGCCGACGGAAAGGGATCATCCTTGGAGCGCCGGCTCCGGCACAGAAGCCTTGAACACCTCCAGCCTACCGCCTGTCTCCGAGGAGAAGAAGTGCAGGTCCGATTCGGCGAACTGCAGGCCGATCGTGCTGCCCGGTTCGGGGTGGACGGCCTCAGACGTCACGACGGAGAACGGCGCGCCGTCGAGATCGACATAGATGACACGGCCGGCGCCCAATTCCTCGATGAGGTCGACCGTCGCCGCGAGCGCTCCGGGCGTCCCCGGCGCCACCATGCGCACCGCTTCCGGCCGGACGCCGACCGCGACCTTCGAGCCCACGGCAAGGCCCGTGCGCGACACGCTGAGCTTGCGGCTGCCGCCGAGCAGCGAAATGCCGTCGAGCGTCACCGTGCCTTCGAGCATGTTCATCGCCGGCGCGCCGACGAAGGTGGCGACGAAGCGGCTTGCCGGCCGGCCGTAGA
>NZ_RZRY01001287.1:0-977 GCF_003998035.1 Mesorhizobium sp. M2A.F.Ca.ET.039.01.1.1
AGCTGGCGCGCCTCGTGTGGCAAAAGGAGGGGGGCGAGAGCCCATGGCCTGCAATGAAGCGATCAAGCATTGCGGTCGCGCAACCAAGCTGCCCGGTCGACCACCCGGACCGTGCCCTTCAGTGCCAGCTCACCTTGGAACCGGCCCTCCAGCAATTGGTTGAGCGCGCAGCGGAATCCGGCTGGACCGAGGACGAGATAGCCCAGGCGCTCCTTGAGCTCGCCCGCGCGCGCCTCAAAGAGCAGCTACCGAGCGGGGCAAGCTGCCCACCCTGAACAGCAACCGTGACGTAGTAAAGTTGCCGAAGAGCATGCCTCCTACCGCCGGCCGGCAACGGAACGGCTAAAGGGAGGGCAACGGTACTCATCTAGAAACCAGGGTGCGTTGCTTTGCCCGGCCGGACGAATCCCATTTTTTTTCAGGCATCCATAATCATTGCATATATGGGCGCCACCAAGGGATCCGAATTGAAACGAAAACAAATCGGGCGAGGCTTGATCATGACGACCCCCAGCCGAGGGAAATCGCCCGCGCAGCTTTTCCGCCATCTGTCGGCAAAGTGGCCTGCGGCATTCAATACGAAAGCGCCCAGGCCGCTTAAGATCGGCATCCATCATGACATTCGCGTGCTGGACGGCAGACTGTCAGAGGATGAATTGAGGAGAGCCCTGCGCGCCTATGCCACGATGCCCAGATACTTGGCGAGGCTGGATGCCGGCGCTGTGCGGGTCGATCTTGATGGCGAGCCGGCCGGCGTCGTCGCGGATGCGGATGCGGCGACCGCCAAGGTTTTGCTGTGCGTCCGCAAGAACAAGCAAGTTTCCAAGAAAACGCCTGAGCCAATGGCAGCGCCTGATGCCCCGCCCAAATCGAAACCGAAGCGAACGGCCGTGCTCAAGGCGAAGAAGACGGCCGACCGCCCGACCGGAATAGTCGTTGAGACGAAGCGTCGCCGGTCTTTCCGAAAGCCGATGGCT
>NZ_RZRY01001288.1:0-977 GCF_003998035.1 Mesorhizobium sp. M2A.F.Ca.ET.039.01.1.1
ATCTCATAGCGGCCAAGGCCTTTGCGGAGTTTCTCCGGCACGCGCTCGAACTCCGCCGCGGCGGGGCTCAGCGTGTAGAAACCGAGAACCGTTGCGTCATGCTTTGCCACGGCGAGAAACGTCTTCGAGGCGCCCCGCTCATGGTTGCGGCGCGCATGCATGCGAAGAAATTCATTGAGGGCGGCATCGCCGCAGTCGAAACTGTCGCGGTCGTGCCGGGCGACGGGCTCCTCGCCCCACGCAGGCAGGCTCATAGATCGGCGGGCAGCGCCCCCGCCGCCGCGATCAGCTTCTCGTTGGGGGCAGGCGGGTTCTCCAGCGCCTCCAGAACGCGCAGTCCGTCGCGTTCGGACAGAATGATCCGGTCGTTGCGCTCGATGATCTCGCGCGAGGCGTCGAGGACGGTGCGCAGGACAAAATCCGTTATCCCGGCGGCGCCCGCCAACTGGGTGGCGCGCAGGATCACCGCCTTGTCGGCGGGCTTGATGCGAAACGACATGCGCTGGCTGTCACTGACGGCGGAGCGGGGCATGGGGCGAATCCTTCGCTTTTCGGAGGCTTTGACTGTATGATTTCGCGGGCTTGGCGTCAAGATGTACAGTTTCATGCCGTACATTTCACAAACGACCGATAAGGCAATTACCATCGATCTCAGTATGGCGTTGGAGGATGAGTTTTGGCGGCCTTGCTCATGCGCCGGCCATTCGATGAGAAAATCCAATGCCGGCACCATATTGGGAAGGTCAAAGATTGGGTTAGAGCTTTTTCTTCGGCGATGACATCGTCGAAGTCAGCAAGCCGCTTCAGATAGTCTCGCAGACGGTCACGGAGAAGGTGGTTTTCGAAGCAGTCCCAACGAATCTGCTGTGCCTTTTCAGGCTCGCCTGTCGCGTCGAGCACATCGATATCCACGTCCTCCCATTCGGAGTGACCAAAATAACTATGGTATCCATCAATCCAGAGATCATGAGTTGCGA
>NZ_RZRY01001289.1:0-974 GCF_003998035.1 Mesorhizobium sp. M2A.F.Ca.ET.039.01.1.1
ATCTTGGATAAGTGCCTGAACCTGAACAATGGCCAGGGAATGTCCGCCAACATCGAAGAAATTGTCTTCAACGCCGACGGAGTCCACCTTCAGAATGTCCTTCCATATCTCAGCCACTTCCGTCTGCAACCCACCAGTCGGTAAAGTTGCGGCCTTTAATGTCGAGGCGTTTCTCGGCTCGGGAAGAGCGCGCCGATCGATCTTGCCGCTACGATTGGTTGGTAGCTGCGGGAGGAACACGAACTGTGAGGGAACCATGTAGCCAGGCAGCGCGGCGCGCAGAAAAGACTGAAGTTCATCGGTATCCTCCGAACTGTCCCGTCGCCTTACCACGTACGCTGCCAAGCTCGCATTTTCATCGGGACCGTCTGTCAGCGTGACGCAGCATGCTTTGACGTTTTCGTGCTCCATCAGGCACTGCTCGATTTCGGCAAGTTCAACCCGCATGCCGCGGATTTTGACCTGTTCGTCCTTTCGGCCCAAGAACTCAATCGTGCCATCTGACCGATACCGGGCCAGATCGCCAGTTCTGTAGAGCCTGGATTGCGGATCATCATCGAACGGGTTTGGCCGGAAAACCTCGCGCGTGAGGTCATCGCGATTGATGTAGCCGCGGGCTATGCCGACGCCCCCGATGCAGAGCTCACCGATTGCGCCGACTGGTGTCGGATTATCATAGCGATCGAGGATGTAAGCCTTGCTATTGATTGCGGGGCGCCCAATGGGTGGCTTCCGCCCATCGGCTTTCACCTCGGTCTTTATGCAATAGACGGTCGTTTCGGTGGGCCCATAGGAATTGAAGATGCGGCGCTTCTCACCCCATCGCTCAATGAGGCTCGGCGGCAAGGGCTCTCCACCTGACTTGATCACTGTGAGATCAGGAAGATCAGTCGACGGCAAGGAGGCCCACGCTGACGGTGTAAGACCCGCAGCGGTGATGCGCTCACGGCGCATGAACTCGACAAGCTCTGCTC
>NZ_RZRY01000128.1:0-12248 GCF_003998035.1 Mesorhizobium sp. M2A.F.Ca.ET.039.01.1.1
GAGCACGATTGTGCAGCCCGCAGCCAAGGCCGGCGAGATTTTGCGCGCCACCATGGAGGCCGGGAAATTCCATGGCGTGATCGTGCCAACAACGCCGATGGGCTGCTTGATCACTAGCATTCGGCGGTCTGTCGAGGGTGCCGAGATCGTCTCCCCATAGACGCGATTGGCCTCTTCGGCATACCATTGCAGATACGCCGCCGCATGCGATACCTCTGAAATGGCTTCGGCAAGCGGCTTGCCCATTTCCGCAGTCAGAATCGCGGCGAGATCGCCTGCATGGTCGATGATCAGCTGATGCCATCGCCAAAGAACGTCGCTACGTTCTCGGGCCGTCAACGCGGCCCATCCCGACTGCGCAACATAGGCCTTGTCTACCGCAGCACGTGTCTCCTCCACGCCCATATCGGGAAGCTCTGCCAAAACTTCGCCGGTCGACGGATTGACGACCTCGAACGTCTTATTGCCAACTGGTCTGCCGAGTGCCGGCAGGCGGTCGATGGCTCCAAACAGGTGCGGGGATTTCAGGCGACGGATCATCGGCAGGCACAGGGGCAATACCGGATTCCTCCTCAACGCAGCGAACATCCAGGTCGACGGGCCGTCAGTGTGTATTCTGCACCAGTGGGTTCGTCGTAGGGCCTCGGCAAAGCAGCTGGTAGACCACGCTAGCCCGATGAAAAGACAGCAGTTTCGTTAGTTTGAGTGCCCGCGGTTCATCAATTGATGGATTAAGCAGTCGGATGTTTGCTTCATCCACCATGCCTGCTGGTGGCGTGCGACTGAATTCTGCAAAAAGGCGGCATACATGCTGAGGAGCGCCATTTCGGCGAGAGGCCGCCGGACCGCCAATGCCGCGCAAGGTCGGCGAAAACGACTCCGCGCGTCTGCATGATCTGCTTGGCCCACGGGCCTCCAACGCTCTTCCCACGAGAAGCCCCGATGAAGAAGGAAGGTGTGATGAGTTTCTTTACTCATCCTTGCCGCCCAGCGGCGGGCCGACCACCAAAATGGCGGGCTCGGCCGAAAGCAGCTTTTTGGCCGCCGCCTTGACCTGTTTGAGCGTCACCCGACCGATGCTGCGGGCGCGACGCTGGTTGTAGTCGACGTCGGCCTTGTGAATCTGCAAATCCAGGAGCCGGTCTGCAATCGAGCGGGTCGAGCCCAGTTGGTCGATGGCATAGGCGCCGATCAGGTGCTTCTTCGCCGCCTTGAGCTCGGCCCCGGTCGGTCCTTGCTGCGCCATCTGCTTTACCACATCTCGCACGATGCTCAGTGTTTGGGCAGCGCAGTCCGAGCGTGTCTCTGTCGTAACCAGAAGCGAGTCAAGGGTTAGTTCAGAGCTGACGTGATAGGCAAGGCCGCGTTTTTGACGTACCTCCTCGTAAAGGCGGGAAGTCAAGTATGAGCCGCCAAGGATGTCGTTCAGCAGCACGGCCGCGTAGAAATCCGGCGCGCTAGGCTTCACGCCAGGCCAGGCCAACGTCAGCGAAGTCTGCGGCAGGTCGTAGTTCTCCTCCACCAGTTGACCGAGTTTCGGCGCGACATCGTAGACGGGGACGAGGGTTTGTTGCTCAGGCAAATCACCAAACAGCTGGTCAAGCCTTTCCCTCAACGTGTTCGCGTCAATGTCACCCACCACGGCAATATGGAGCCCGTCGCGAGCGAAAATGGCCTGGTGGAAGGCGCGGAGGTCGGACGGCGTGATGCCGGGGAGGCTCTCTTTTGTGCCTTCTCCCGGCCTTGAACAAGGATGCGCGCCATAGATCGCGCGCAGCCATTTGCGCTGAGCGATGGCGTTAGGGTCTCGCTCGCTGCCGACGATGCGGGAGACAATCTCGGCGCGGACGCGATCGATCGGCCCCTGCTCGAAGCGCGGCGCGTTCAGCGCGAGCCGAAGCAGGCCGAACGCCGCGTCCTGCTTTTTGGAAAGCATGCACATCGATCCGTAGATGTCGTCGCTTTGCGCGTCCAAACTCATTTCGGCGCCGGCATGGTCGAGCTTCACCTGGAAGGCACCGCTGTCGTAATGGCCAGCGCCTTCGATGAACAGGCCGGCCATCAGTTTGGCCATCCCCTCCTTCCCGACCGGGTCCTGCTTGGTGCCGCCCTTGAAGGCAAAGCCGATGTTGACGATTTCCACTGTGTGGTCCTCCACCAGCCAGGCGATGATGCCCTTTTCGGACTTCACCTCCTGGATGTTCATCGCAGCATGGGGCCGAGCGCCGAGCGTCATCTCTTGATTCTCCGTCTTGGGCAAGAGATAGCCCGTGGTCGAACGGTCGAACGCGAGATAGCGGGCGGCAACTGCTTTGATTTGCTCGGGGGTAACCTTGCGGATGCGATTCGGCCGTTCCTCGACATCCTTCACGGTACCGCCGGTGGCCAGCGTCGAGCCGTAGATGCTGGCGAGCCAGTCCAGGTTGTCTTCCGCAAAGATCATATTGAGCAAATAGTGGTCCTTGGCCTTGCCTAGTTCCTCGTTGCTGACACCATCCTCGGCAATGCGGGCAACTTCGGCAGCGGCCGCCGCTTCGAGATCAGCCAGCTTGGCATCGCCGCGCGGTGCGCCATAGATGGCGAACTTGGTGTCGTCGAGCACAGTGCCCTGGAAATAGACGCGGGCGCTGGAAGCGATACCTTGCTGGACAGCGAGCGCCTGGTAGAGCCGGCCGCGGTTACCGCCGCCGAGAATTTCGGCCAGCAGGTCGAGCGCTTCGGCCTCGCCCGGCTTGGCGGTGTGGTAGGACGGCACCACCCACTGCGTCGAAAAACTGGGCACGCTGACGCGGGCGTCTGAGAGCGTGACGGTGCGCCTGGTGTTCTGCTCGGGCTCAACCGGCCGGATGCGCGGCGGCAGGTCAGGTCCGCGCGCCACCTTGCCATAGGTCTTTTCGGCCAGCGCCCGCACCGTGTCCGGTTCGACATCGCCGGCCACGATCAGCACGGAGTTGTTGGGCCAGTAGTACTTTTCATAGAAGACGGTGGCGTCGACGCGGTTCAGCTGCTCGATCTCCTGCATCCAGCCGATGATCGGGATGCGATAGGGGTGGTTCTGCCACAGCGTCGCGTCGATCTCCTCATGGAGAACGTCCTGCGGGTTGGTGTCGGTGCTTGAGCGGCGCTCCTCGATGACCACATCGCGCTCGGTCTTGACGACATCGTCGGTCAGGATGAGGTTTCGCATTCGGTCGGCCTCGAAGCTCATCATCAGCTCGAGCGCCGACGGCGCCACTGTCTGATAGAAGGCGGTGTAGTCGGAGGAGGTGAAGGCGTTGTTGGAGCCGCCGATCTCGAACACTGCGCGGTCGAATTCGCCGCCCGCATGGTTGGTCGTCGCCTTGAACATCAGATGCTCGAAGAAATGGGCGATGCCGGATTTGCCCGGCGGCTCGTCGGCGCTGCCGATCTTGTACCACACCATGTGGGTGACGATCGGCGCCCGGTGGTTGGGAATGACGACCACCTCCATGCCGTTGTCGAGCACGAAATCCCTCGCCTTGCCGTCCTCCCATGCGACGGGGATCGGAGCCGGCCCCGCGCCGACCAACTCGGACGCAACGGACGTCCTGCGAAGCCCATGAGTGCGGGGCTTGCTTGGTAGTTCTGGTAGGGAGAGTGGGGTTATGGGCTGCGTTCCTGGCAAAGTGATCTGTTCCTCATTTTGAAGGATCTATGTCTCCCGAACGCCTATTGGGAGAAAGTGGATCGGCACGCGACGCCGAGCCACATGAGCCGTCAGCGTGTTGCTGGGCCTGACGCGAGCCTCATCTTTGGATGCGTCCGGGAAACTTTCGGCATGGTGAGGCCATGGGAAGTCTGCTCGTTATCCATTGGGTGTTTGCGGATACCTGAGCATGCCCCGTGCCAAGTAAGAAAGCCCCGATTCGCAAGGTTTGATCCAACCTTGATACTTGCGATATCCGACATTGTCGGGCATCCGACAGAAAGCGCCTTTCGCCGGCGCGCCGGCTATGACGCTCGCCTCCTCCGGCGTGACGACGATCCTTTGGCGGGCGCCGCGCACACCGATCTGCCCGCCTATCAGCACCGCGACATCGAAGGACAGCGCGATCGTGACTGGATGGGTCTTACGCAAACATGCAGCAGTGCCACCGCGATCAGGACTTCATCCGCCCCACAAAGACCCGAGCGCGAGGGACGACGTGTAAGGCTAATGATGCCGCGCATAAAGAGGTAAGGTCCCTCGTCGTACCGGCGAGCCCCTTCGCTGGGTCTCGCGAGGGTCTGGTTTGCGAACGTCGACCGACAGCATCACGGCATGGGCGGCCCCATCGGTAGGCAAGCATTGACCGTGCCATCAGCGTTGAGGCAGCGCAGAGCCCAATTTCCCGGTGCCAGCCGGTACGTTGGAGCTTCAACTGTGGCCAGCCAAGCGGGCCGAGGCCGTGAAACTCCTGATACCCTGGACCGTCCGGATTGCAACGCACGACGCCTTGGTCTCGCGCCAACGTCCATTGACGCTCAGCGAAGCATCATGCGGACGAGCTGGGAAAGCTTGGCCGGGCCGGCGCCTTCCCAGGCGCATGGGACGCGCGACGACCCATGTGGACCTTGGATTTCACTACGCACTTACGCTGCTTTGGCCTTGTCAGCAGCCTGAGCATAAAGCGTGCTCAGCTTTCAGGGCGAGCCTCTTTCATGTTGATAGCATCTGTCGTCATTCAGGATCGCCCCATTTTCGCATGCCGCTTGCAGCTTTCAGACTGTTGTCAGCCAGGGCCGCCATAAAGGGTCTCGTTTAACGCATTCGGGAGGCTTCATCACTCGACCACATTAATTTCGGGCGGTTCGCCGGCGCTCCGAATGGCACTTAACACCAGATCCTCTCCAAACCCGTGATGATCCAAGAGGAAAACGAAAAATCCCTAAATCATAAAAAAGCACCGATACGGTCGGCTCCAGGCTGATGAAATTGCGGTCTCACTGGCCACGCACGATACTTGCGATGGCGATGGCCATTGCAAAGGCCGGTCAAGCACCCAAGACGCTGACAAGCACGCCTCCGACCAAAGCTCGATCGTTGGCAGCCTTTCTAGCCGTATACTTGGGGCATTTTGGGACGGCGATCCGGACGCCGATTAAAACCTGCCGGTCGTCTAAATGGAATGGTTGGTCCGGGTCCTTACTGGACCCCGCCAACCCGATCGGGCCGGCGCACAGGGGCACCCAGACAATTGGACACGTCGCCTTTGCGCGGCGGCTTGCACTTTCTCGGATGGCCTTTTTTCTCCCCGGGCGAAATCGAGCGAGCGGTGAGGCGGAGCCTTCGATTTTGCCGATCATGTCGTGTCGCTTCGATCGAACTGCTCAGACGATGATAGCGGCATTGATTGCCGCGGCCGAAATGCGTTGTGTGAAGTACGATTTCTACGCCGTATACATACTGCCGTACAGTTCGCCCTGTCAGCAGCCTTGCCAGCAATCCGCCCTGTGTCCAACTGTCGTCGAATTCACCGGTGTCATTGAGGAATTCGTATGATCGCCTCGAAACCATCATTGCGACCGCGGGCGGGCGACGCAAGCTCTAGACTGCCACCGATCCGCTGGATAACCATGTTAGCGATATGTAGACCAAGGCCTGAGCCCGCAGCAGGAGTAGCACCACGACTAAATCGCTTTGTAAGCCCTTCGAGGTCGGGGAGGGGCACCACCGGTCCGGCGTTTGCAATAGCGATGGTTCCATCAGTTTGGACGGAAACTGTTGTCGGAACAGTGGGCAGTCCATGTATCAGCGCATTCTCGATCAGGTTACGAAGGAGGATCCCAAACGCATCGACATCCACTTTGCGCATCAAAGTGGTGCAGCCGTCGACGTTAAGATGCAGGCGTCCGGCATATTGCGGCTTTTTCCTCAGGTCGTCGATTTCCAGCCGAACCGATCGGACAAGATCGATCGCGTGATCCGCCATGCCAACCCCCGATTCGGCTTGAGCGAGCTGAAGCACTTTTTCGACAAGGCGGCCAAGGCTCGACAGCGCTTGCTCGATGCCGCGCGCACGCATTTTGGCCGACCCATTGGGAAGCTCGGCCACTAATCTCTGCATCTGAGCGATTGAACCTGCGATCGGCGTGCGCAGTTCATGCGCACTGTTTGCGGCGAACTCGCGTTCGGCCTCGAGAGCCGCCCGCAGACGATCGAGAAGCCGATTGACGGATGCCGCGATTGGAGCCAACTCTGCCGGGAAATCGCCCAAGTCCATTGGTGACAGATTGCCGCCGTCGCGCGATCCGATCTGCTGTCGCAGTACCTCGATTGGCCGCAGCGAGCGCCGGATCACGATCCACCAAACAGCTAAGCTAAAGGGCAGGAGCACGAGTGTCGGAAGGAAGACAAAAAGTGCGCCCTTCGCGATTGTGGTACGGCGGCCATCAAGCGGTTCGGCCAACTGATGATACACGCCGTCTTGGATCTCCTCTGTGTAGACGCGGTAATCAGCGTTTCCCCAAAAGCCGTTACTCAGGGGAGCATCAGGGAAGGGCTGCTGACCCTCTTCCGGTTCGGAAATAAGCACTACCCCGTACTTATTAATAACCTGCTCACGATAGGTCCAGTACTTTTTATAAGTTGGCAAGTGGTTATTGTATTGATCAACGTGTTTTCCATTCAAGACCTTGATCAGCTCTGGTTCTCTGTACTCTGCGCTCGCCTGGAGCAAGTCATCCGAACTTTCGTTTACATTATTGCAAAAAATGAACGCAGCAATGGTTGGGGCGGCGATCCAAACCAGGAGCGTTGCCCCGCCTAACCACGATATCAGCTTTCTCGTCATGCTGTTCGAGTTCGTCATGTGACCACGAGCCTGTATCCGGAGCCACGCACGGTTGCTATTCTATCCCCGCCGATCTTCTTGCGGAGCCGGCTGACATAAACCTCCACTGTGTTGCTCTCGAACTCCGAATTGAATGAATAAAGCGCGTGCTCGATCCTCCCCTTTGAAACGACCGAACCGGGCCGGCGTAGAAGGCAGTCGAGCACCGCCCATTCGCGTCCAGACAGGTGGACCTCCTGCCCGTCGCGGAAGAGGCGTCGCTCGGCTGCCTGTATGGAAAGCGTCCCAACCGAAAATTGCGGCTCCGGAAAATGCCCTTGGCGACGTGCCACTGCACGGATGCGTGCCGAGAGTTCCCCCAGATCGAACGGCTTGACCAAATAGTCGTCGGCGCCAGCGTTGAGCCCCTCGATGCGGTGCGAAATCCGATCGCGGGCTGTCAGAATGATGACCGGCGTTGTATCAAGCCCCTTGATCAGCTCCCGCAGATAGTCGATGCCATTGCCGTCCGGCAGGTGAACGTCGAGCAAAATAACGTCGTAGCCGGCCACAGCTGCATGACCGCGCGCTCCGGACAGGCCCTCGGCCCAGTCGACCGCGTGGCCACCAGCCACCAAATGATCGTGCACAGCACTTCTAAGGTCGTCGTCGTCTTCAATGAGCAGTATTCGCATCAGGCTGCCGAGCTCCGGTATGAGGGCAAGGCTCCTGCCTTATTGATCGAAGCTGACAGTAGGCTGAACCGGCGCCAGCGAATATCTGGGGGCTTTCAGGCTGCTGTCAGCTACAATTGCAAGAAAGGGGTCGTTAACAAAGCCAAACGAAGAGGCCTTATGAAACCCCTCCTGATCTCGGCACTTTTGCTCAATGTGACCACCGGCGGCTGTACACTGGTTGGCGGGCAATTCGACGTGGCGGTCAACGAATGGCAGCCGCGCCACGCGTCAATGTCCAGGCTTGAAACTGACAGGTGTCTTAAATACGAGGGCACCGTAGCGGGTGCCTCCAGTTATCGAACAGTGCCTAGCAGGTCAGAAGTGCACTTTGACCATAGGGGTCGTCCGTATTTTCGGCGCTCGCGAACAGAGTCGACGGTCAATCGATGCGCCACTGCCAGAGTCTGGAACGGTCAAGTGTTTGTTATCCCCCGTCCGGGCCATATTCTCTGCCGAGGACCAAGAAGGCCCTATTTTCGGTGCCCACGAACAGAGCCAACGGTCAATCGATGCGCCACTGCCAGGGTCTGGAACGGTCAAGTGTTTGTGATCCCCTGTCCCGGCCGTGTTCTCTGCCGAACTCGCCCTTGTAGTCGGCACACCAAAGATCGTTAGGGCGACAGCCGTTTGAAAGTGGTGTCCCCGTCGCCCTGTTGCGCCTGCGCTTGCGGCGCTCGACCATGCCGGCGGTCGAGCACGGCATGCACGGTCGAGATCGCGGGCCGGTGCACATCCGGATACAGCCGGGCCAGCCGCTCGCGTATCTTCGGCGCACCCCATGTCGGCTTGTCTTGCTTGAGGCGCACAATCAGCTTCTCGATTTGAAACGGAAGCTGATTGGCGTGGCGATAGGGCCGCCGCGATCGGTCCGTCAGCCCCTCCAGGCCGCTGTCGTTGTAGCGCGTGAGGATCTTGTAGCCGGTCTTGCGCGAGATATCGAACTCCCGGCAAAGCACCGCCATCTTCTCGCCGTCCAGCAGCCGGGCGACGAACTTCAGCCGCTCTTCCATGACGTTACACTCCTTCCAAGGCACCTTGCTCTCCTTGCAAAGGGCCGAAAGTGTAACCCATCTATCCGGAATGAACTGTCACCCATCTTTCGGGAAGGGCAGTCATGGCCAAGGCAACTGGAAGCCGAATTTTCTTTTAGAGTATGAATCAGCGCCGTCTGCCGAAAAGCGCGTCCACGATCTTCCCTTTTGAAACGACCGTGCAGGGCTGGGGCAGACGGTAGTCGAGCACCGCCCATCCGCGTCAAGTCAGGTAGACCTCCTGCCCGTCGCGGAAGAGGCGTCGCTCGGCTGCCTGTATGGAAAGCGTCCCAACCGAAAATTGCGGCTCCGGAAAATGCCCATGGCGACGTGCCACTGCATGGATACGCGCTGAGAGTTCCCCCAGATCGAACGGCTTGACCAAATAGTCGTCGGCTCCAGCGTTGAAGCCCTCGATGCGATGCGAAATCCGATCGCAGGCTGTCAGAATGATGACCGGTGCCGATTCAAGTTCCTTGATCAGCTCCCGCAGATAGTCGATCCCATTGCCGTCCGGCAGGTGAACGTCGAGCAAAATAAGGTCGTAGCCGACCACAGCTGCATAATCGCGCGCTTCGGACAGGTTCTTGGCCCAGTCGACCGCGTGGCCACCAGCCACCAAATGATCGTGCATAGCACTTCCAAGGTCCTTATCGTCTTCAGTGAGCAGTATTCGCATCATGCTGCCGAGCTCCGGTATGAGGGCAAGGCTCCCATCTTATTGGTCGAAGCTGACAATAGGCTGAACCGGCGGCAGCGAATTATTTGGGGAGCTTTCAGGCTGCTGTCAGCTACAACTTGCAAGAAAGGGGTCGTTAACAAAGCCAAACGAAGAGCCCCTATGAAACCCGTCCTGACCTCGGCACTTTTGCTCAATGTGACCCCCGGCGGCTGCATCAGCAAATTGATTTGGGAAACAGGCGCGCCGGTTCTAATGACCGACGCAGGCCGAGGTCTGGAACAGCTGGACCAGCGAACGGCGTCTTCGGTTTTTCAGGCAACAGCCACATGGAAGAATATGATTGGCTCGACCATGCGCCGAGCTTTGTCGAACGGATTGGTCGCGGGCGCACTACCACAGATTATGGCAGGTTTACGCCCTGGCCTTGACACCCGGGGTGATCGTCACCGGCGGAGCCGCGGCGTACTGATCGGATATCTAACGTCGCTGAGTCTCTCGTCGGTGCAGTGGATCTCTCGGCTTAGCCATCATGCAAAAAACGACGGTTCCGCGACACCACTTTTCAGGTCCGTGACACAGGCTTTGTGAGCCGATCTGTTGTTCTTACCCCAGGCTAATGGCTGAACAGCTCTGTCGCCGGCTCGATGCGCCAGATGGCGCGATGTTTTGAACCCTTTCACGAGGCGACGGCAGCAGCCGACCGGCTCTCCTATCGCGGCTCCCGCGATCCACACACCCAGCAAGGGAATCTACCATGGTAATGAAGGCACCGGTTGCCGACGCTAGGAATGGGTCGGTAGTAGATCGGCTGGTCGGCATCGACCTCGCTCGGGGCCTGGCTGTCTTCGGGATGTATGCCGCCCATCTCGGTCCCGACCCCGGCGAAGGAGGACTAGTCGGGTTTCTGATGGAACTAACCCATGGGCGGCCGTCGGCCCTGTTTGCCGTATTGGCCGGTTTTTCAATCCTCCTGATTACAGGTCGCAAGGCGCCGAAGTCGGGGATAGCCGGTAGACAGGCCATCGCCAGAGTCGCAATTCGTGCCCTTGTTTTGCTCGCGCTTGGCTCAATCCTGGGCTGCCTCGGTACCCAGGTCGAAGTCATCCTAGAATACTACGGAATTTGCTTCTTGTTGGTATTGCCGCTCCATCGGCTCAGCGCATATCAGCTGGGCTTGATCGCTGCCGCTACGGCATTAGTTCTCCCGCAAGTCCGTTCCTCCCTTCTGTCGGTTGCCCCCAACCTCCTCGACCCGGTCTTCAACCTCATGGTCAACGGCTACTATCCCGCGGTGACCTGGGTTCCTTTCCTCATCGCTGGCATGGCCATCGCGCGCCTTAATCTTAATACGCTAGCAGCGCATTGGCGCCTTGGTCTGGCGGGGGTCGCGCTGGCCGTGTTGGGCCATGGGGGATCCTTGCTCGCGCTGAGTTCCCGCGCTTTGACTGAAACCTCCTTGTGGTGGTCTGACGTTGACGGCGCTTTTGAGCCTTCCAAGTCGTCATTTATAGTCAAGTCGTCATGGATAGCCGCACCTCATAGCGAAACGACGCTTTCGATCGTGGGCAGCACCGGTTGCGCAATGATCATCTTGGCGGCTTGCATGCTCGCTGTGGATGCGCTCCCGCGTCTGCGAAAGCTGGTCTGGCCAATAATCGCAGTCGGCTCGATGTCTTTGACGGCCTATGTGCTGCACATTGCGGGAATAGCCTATCTTATGAAGATAAACATTTTCAAAGACGAGAGCCTGTCCACGCTCTTTGGCTTCGTTGTGGTTATCAGCACTTTTGCGGTGCTTTGGCTGCGCGTCTTCCAGCGAGGACCGATGGAAGTGCTGATGGGTAGGGTCGCAGATCTCGCGCGTCACATCCGCTGAGCACCGCCGCGCCCCGGCCTCCCGATCACATTACGGACAAGGTGGGGCTTTGTCCAAAGCTTGTTCGCGGCAGGGGAGGGTACTTCCTCCCACCCTGCCGCCTTGTTGATGGAAGCTAAAACGGTCGCGCAGGCGCTAGAGTTGCATCGGCATAATCAGCTTAAACTCGCGAAGTTAAACCCGCGGTTGGTCTATCTCGGCCCGCCTCACCTGAAAGGCTAAGGTATCCGTTTCGGTCAAGGGTTTTAGGGGCCATTTTCGCTGCGCCTTGAGGAGAGCGTTTGCTAGGATGAGGAGCTTTCGCAACAAGATGATGACCTTTGCGGGTTTGCCTGCCGCCTTTAGCGCCTGGTATTTTGCCTTGAGGTCGGGGTTGAAGCGCAGGGCGAAGGGCCGGGCATGTAGAGGGCCTGGCGAACATTGGCCCGGCCGCCCAGGCGCGGCCGCTCCATTTTGCCGAGGCCGGCGAGGCTTGCGGCCTTTGGTTCCGAGTTCCGGCATGTCGATGGTGAGTGTGCAGGCGGTGGCATCCGATGCGCCATATGCTGGTCAGGATTTCGCGGCGCTGGACAGCGTCGGGATCGGCTTTCATGAGGGTAAGCATCGTCTGATCGATATCGCTGAGTTCACGTGGATCTGCTTCCAGCCACTCGTTGTTGTGGCGCCTGAGCAAGGCAAGCGGTCAAGGTCTGGCTCTGGTGCTGGCTGCGGTGCGATCCCCGCACGGGCCAGGTGCCGATCGTGTCGACGATCCACCTCGCCGCGACCAGAGAGCTGCTACTCTCTTCCGCTGTTCATTCTGGCCTCTTCGCAATGAATGTCATAAAATCACCTGTCGCAATTAATGGTTTTTGATTTGGCTCCAGCAGCTGGCAGATATCGCCGAGAGTTCCGCAGAGAGCGTCGAAAGTTTTGGCCGCCTTCTTCCGCAGCCGCGCCTTGAGTTTTGAGCAGACCTGTCTTGATCGGGTTGAGATCGGGCGAGCATGGCGGCAGGATCAGGAGCCAGTGCCCTTTGGCCAACCAGTGGGCGGCGCGTACCTTGCCGACAATCTGGGGTTCCGAACCCGACAGTTGGTTTTCAACCCGACAGTGGCCCGCCTCAGAGCAGGCTACCGCCCTTCGGAGCAGGCAGAAGCTAATCGAGGT
>NZ_RZRY01001290.1:0-972 GCF_003998035.1 Mesorhizobium sp. M2A.F.Ca.ET.039.01.1.1
GCCTTGTCCTGCGGCATCGGGAAGGCGATGGAATAGCCCTGCACCTGGTCGCAGCCGATCGCCATGAGCGAGTCGAGCTCGGCCTCGGTCTCGGCGCCCTCGGCGACGATCGAGATGCCCAGCCCCCTGGCAAGCTCGGTGATGGCGCGCACGATCTTGCTGTTGTCGCCGTTCTCGTTGATGTTCTGGACGAAGCGGCGGTCGATCTTCAGCCGGTCGATCTCGTTGGGGTTGACGTGGCTCAGCGAAGCATAGCCGGTGCCGAAATCGTCAAGTTCCAGATGCACGCCCGCGGCGCGGATGTGGCGGAGCTTGGCGGCGATTCCGGTCTTCTCGTCGTCGAGGATGACGGATTCGACGATCTCCAGCGAAAGCTTCTGCGGCGCCAGCCCGGCGCGCTCCAGCGTGCCGAACAGGAACTCGTCGAAATCGGGCTCGCGAAGTTCGGTACCGGAGACATTGACAGCGATGCGCCCGAAATCGATTCCGGCGCGGTCCCATTCGGCGGCCTCGTTGATCGCCTTGCTGATGACGATGCGGCCGACATCGGGCATGAAGCCGCATTTCTCGGCGACGGGAATGAACTCGCCGGGCGAGATCATGCCGCGCGTGGCGTGGTTCCAGCGTACCAATGCCTCGATGCCGCTGATCTTGCCGCTGGTCAGCGACACTTGCGGCTGGAAATAGACCTCGAAACTCTTGTCGGCGATCGCCGTGCGGATGTCCTGTTCGAGCTGCTTGCGGTAGTCGAGCTCGCGCCGCAGTTCCTCCGAGAAGAAGGAGAAATTGCCGCCGCCGAGCTTCTTGGCGGAATAGAGGGCGAGGTCGGCATGGACGAGCAGGTCCTGCGCATTGTCGGCGTCGACTGGATAGACCGCGATGCCGGCGCTGGCGCCAGGCATGATTGTCGTACCCTGGAAGGTGATCGGCTCGTTGATTTCGGCAAGGATGCGCTTGGGCAGCGCATGGATG
>NZ_RZRY01001291.1:0-972 GCF_003998035.1 Mesorhizobium sp. M2A.F.Ca.ET.039.01.1.1
GCCCCCCTCTGCCCTGCCGGGCATCTCCCCCACTAGGGGGGAGATTGGCGGTTGCGACCCCGGCGCCTTCCACGAACTCGGCGAACCTGGAAAGCGCGGCCGGCTCGGAGAGCCCTCCAATCACCGTCCTGCCCCGCCTGCCTGGACGATCCGGCCGGGCATGTTTCCTCGGCCTGCCGCCGGCGCGGCCGCCCTTGGGGTTGGCGAAGCCGATGGCGCGCAGGCCGGCGTTGCGGTGGACGATGCCGATGATGGCGTTGCGCGAGACCGGGGCGCCGCGCAGCGCGCTGAAGCGGCCGGCGATGCGCGAGGCCGACAGCCCCTCCTTCAGCCAGGCGGCGATCTCGTCGATTTCCTTTTCGGTATAGGCGGCTGCCATCTTCTCATTCCGTCGATTGCTAGGGGCGTGGGCTTGGGAAGCGCCGGGCTGAAGCCCAAGCGCCAGGGTTCGGCCGCGAGGCCGTCGGTGGGGTTCGGAAAAGGGTCGGGATCAGGCGGGGCGTGCTGCCCCTTCCAGCTCGCGAAGCCTGGCTTCAGCCGCCGCCCGCGTCAGGCCCGACACCGCCCGGCCCGACGCGCGGTCGAACAGGATGACGGTGCCGTCCTCGGTGCGGATGCAGCTTATGCCCGGATTGGGGGCCGGAGCCGGGGGAGGAACGGCTCCGGCCGTTCCGGTGAACCGGGGTGCGGGCGGTTCGACCGGATCCGGGGCAAGCGCCCCGGAATGCGCCCGGACCGGGGAGGAAGACAGTCCGGACGATTGGAATTCCAATGGTGACGGCAGCGCGTTCATGCCGCCTCCCCTTGCATGACGGCCGCGCGTTGCATGGCCGCGCGGCCGGCCAGCCATTCGTAGCTGACGCCGGCAATGCCCAGCCGGCGGCTCGCCGCCACCACATGCGGCCAGTGCTGCGGCGCGATGCGGCCTCTGCGGCGCATCTGCCGCGCCGCCTCGTAGCCGCAGCCGACATC
>NZ_RZRY01001292.1:0-971 GCF_003998035.1 Mesorhizobium sp. M2A.F.Ca.ET.039.01.1.1
ATTCAAAGTCCCTGTTCCCATTCATTTTTCGCTCCTGTTGCAGACTTTCTCGTCTTTTCTTCAGGCGCCGCTCCCTTCAGCGCGGCGTCGTCTACGGCTGTTCGTCGTGGTAATCGCCAGGGCCGCCGTCGAGCCAGGCGTAAAGCTCCCAAAGCGTGTCGTCCGGGTCGGTGAAATAGGCGCAGCGCGCGTTCCAGACGTAATCTTCGGGCGGGCCGTAGAAGGGCACGCCCTTGGCGCTCAATTCGCGGTGCAGCCGGTCGATGTCGGCCGGCGTGTCGAGCTGCACGGCGACGCAAACCTTATGCGCGTGGCGCGGCGATCTCAGGTTGGACACGCCGGTGTGCCGGTTGATGTGGTCGAGCTCCCAGGCAGCGAGCGACACGCCCTCGCCATGGAAATCGGCAAATCCTTCGGCGCGGCGGCGCAAGAGGAAGCCGAGCTTGTCGACGTAGAAATCGACCGTCCGTTCGATATTTTCGACCAGCAGGCAGACGTCGGAGATGCGGGTGACGCTCGCAGGCATGGCTATTTCGCTCCGGTGTCTTTCGAGAGCGGCAGCTTGACGCCGACGCGGTTGGCGGCGCCGACGATATGCGTGCGCATCGCCGCCTCCGCCGCAGCCGGATCGCCCGCCACCAGAGCCTCATAGATGCGCACATGCTCGCCGACATTGATCTCGACGAGGTCGTGCAGCGGGTTCGTCATGCGCGCGTAGTGGATCGAGTGGCGGATCTGCTCGCAGACGAACGAGATGAAGGTGTGGATGTAGCTGTTGCCGGTAGCGCGCGCGATCTCGCGGTGGAAGAGCAGGTCGGCGTCGATGCTGCCTTCTTCCCAACGCTCCTCGCCGCCCATGCGGTCGAGCGCAGCCTTGATCGAATCGAGATGGCCCTGATTGCGGCGCGCCGCGGCGAGCGCAGCCGATTCGGCCTCGAGGATGCAGCGCAGCTCGAACAGCCGCTCCATGT
>NZ_RZRY01001293.1:0-968 GCF_003998035.1 Mesorhizobium sp. M2A.F.Ca.ET.039.01.1.1
GGCCCGGCCTACCTGTCCACCTGAAAAGACAGGTCAGCTGAGAGCTGGTTCGCCTGGAGCTGCTGCTTGAACAGATTCAAATCTGTAGAGCCGAACGCAATGCGCTCCTTCGGTCTCAGGTCAAGAAAGCAACCAGCCTCACGAAATGCTCTGGGCATAAAGGGAATTGGCGTTGAGGTCGCCACGATTTGTGGACGGAGGCACAATATCGCCATTTCGATAATCCCCGGCGGATCGCCTCCTACGCGGGTATTGCCCCTACGCCGTGGCAAAGCGGTTCAATCGATCGGGAACAAGTCGAAGGCCGGCAATCCCCGCCTCCGGGTCACGCTTGTACAGACGGCTTGGCTCTGGTTGAGGCATCAGCCGAGTTCAGCGCTCTCCAAGTGGTTTCGCGAGGTCGTCGGAAGAAATCAACGATCGTGGCGCTGGCGCGAAAATTGCTCGTGGCACTTTGGAAGTACGTGACATCAGGTGTGGTGATGGAAGGCGTCATCACAAACAAATCCTGATCAGTTCTGGCAGATCCAGGTCGACGACCCGGGGGTGCGCATGGCTAACCGCCGTTTTGCTAGAATGGTCTCGTCGTCCTGAGCCTGGCCGCCGTATGCGGGATATTGGTGCAGCCGAATTTTAAGGGCGACCGGATGTGAGGTTGATGGGCTCAGCTGTGAGCCGTGTCTTGGAATTGGCTCAGACCTGGATTCTAAAATTTCCGGAGGTTAGCATGCAGCATTGACAACAAAGGTCCCATGTGAGCGGACCCCCCCTGAGGGTTGATCGTGGAAGATCCGGAACAGGACCAGGAAAGCCATCGCAGAAGAGCGGGGTTGGGTTGCTCCTCATGGACAGCGCCGGTGCATGCCGATCTTGCGAACTGGATGAACGCCGAGGCTCTGTGCCGCAGCTGGCTGGTTGTTCAGGTGAGCTTGTTGCCGCGAACCCGCGAACCCATGCGATCCTCAGAG
>NZ_RZRY01001294.1:0-965 GCF_003998035.1 Mesorhizobium sp. M2A.F.Ca.ET.039.01.1.1
TGCCTGTGGAGGATGCGGAATTGGGCCCGCTCGCCGGCCTGCGCCTGGCCGTCAAGGACATCTATGACGTCGCCGGCTACCGCACCGGCTGCGGCAACCCGCAAAAATACGAGGAGGCGCATGCCGCCTCGCGCACGGCGCAAGCGGTGCAGGCCATCCTCGACGCCGGCGCGCGATTCGTCGGCAAGACCCAGACCGACGAGCTGGCCTTCTCGCTGTTCGGCCAGAACGCGCATTTCCCATACCCGGTCAATCCCGCCGCGCCCGATCGCGTCACCGGCGGCTCCTCTTCCGGCTCGGCGGCCGCGGTTGCCGGCGGGCTGGCGAACATCGCCACCGGCTCCGACACCGGCGGCTCGATCCGCGCGCCGGCGAGCTTCTGCGGCCTGATCGGGCTACGCACCACCCATGGCCGCATTTCGCTCGACGGGGCGATGAAGCTGGCATCGAGCTTCGACACGTTCGGCTGGTTCGCCGACGACATCGAGACCTATGAGACGGTCGGCAAGCTGCTGCTCGGCCGCGACCTGCATCAGCACCCGCTCAACCGCCCGCTCTCGATCCGCTGGCTGGACGCCTTCGTCATGGGTCCGGCGGAGGCCGCGCAATATGCGCGCATGAAGGCGCTGGCCGCCGCTGTCATAGGCCAGCCCGTGGAAACCGAATACGCCTTCGCTTCATTCCCCGACGAGCTTTACTGGTGCTTTCGCCGCCTGCAGGCCTTCGAGGCCTGGCGCGAGCATGGCCCGTGGATCTCGGCCGGCGGTCGCCTCAGCCCGGGCGTCGAGGAGCGTTTTGCCTTCGGCCGCACCATAGATGCCAAAACTGCCGCCGCCGAAGCGGCGCGGCGGCTGGCTTTCCGGGCCGAGCTCGGCGCCCTGCTTGGCAATGACGGCTTTCTCGTCCTGCCCACCGTTCCCGGCGCGGCGCCGCTCGCCGCCAGCACCCCGGAACAGTTCCAGGCC
>NZ_RZRY01001295.1:0-964 GCF_003998035.1 Mesorhizobium sp. M2A.F.Ca.ET.039.01.1.1
GTAGAGAAGCTCGGAATTGTCGGAGGTCTGGTCGTCGCCGTCGGGCTGCGAGAACAGCACCTCCAGCCGGTCGGCCGGCGAAAGCCGCGACTGGAAATCGACGTCGGAAGCGAGGAGCTTGATCAGCTTCTGCGTCATAGCTTTCGACATGCCGTAGGAATAGGCGGTGCGATAGATGCCGTCATAGACATTGGGCAGGTTGCCGCGCACCACCACCGGCTGCGAATCATCGAACGCCGTCAAAAGCTCGGGATTTGGCTCCGGCTCCTGGGCCGGCACAAACTGGCCGCGGTCGTCGAGCGCGATGGTGACGATGTGCGTGGTCTTGTCATAGACGCTGGTGCGCACGACCTTGGCGATGTCGCCGCGCACTTCGAGGCCGACACGCAGCACCGTCCCGGCCTTGAGCGCCGTGGCGTTCAACAACTTGCCGATCGCTTCCGCCATGCCGGTGGCGTCAGCGCCGGTGTAGCCCGAATCGGCATAGGCCTCGGCGATCTCGGTATCCTCGGTGAAGGGGATGATTTCCTCGGCGAAGGCCGGCGTCTGATCTTCCAGGGTGGCGCGCGGCGCCACCGAAACGTTTTCCTGGGTGATCTTCACGTCGTAGGAACCGGCCATCGATTCGGCGAAGGCGTCGCCGAATCGCTGCGGATCGACATAATGCAGCGCCGCCACCTGGACGGCGCCGTCGCTCAAGCCGTTGCTGGCGTCGCGAACCACCTTTTCCACCTCGTCGGCGGAAAGGTCGCTCTTTTCGTCGAAGGAAGCGGTCTCGATCGGGAAATCGACCGTCTTCAGGCTCATTTCGCTCTCGACCTTGGCGCCGTAGATCTGCGCGGCGGCCGCGGTGGCCGTTGCCGGCTGGGCGTTGTCGTCGCTGTCGTCGCCGAACACCTGCAACGGGTCGAAGGGCGGATAGGGGCGGTTGGTCGTGTGGCCGGCGGCCAGAGCCATCTTGATC
>NZ_RZRY01001296.1:0-964 GCF_003998035.1 Mesorhizobium sp. M2A.F.Ca.ET.039.01.1.1
GCCTGGGCGATGGACGTCGCCAAGCGGCGCGGCCAGCAGAAAGCCATCGTTGCGCTCGCCCGCCGGCTGGCTGTGATTATGCATCGCATCTGGAGCGACGGCACACAGTTCCGCTGGACCAGGACGGAAATCGTGCCGGTTGCCGGCCGAACAATTGATAAACATCGGCCCCGATAGACGGCGACGAAACCAGTTCCACCCACCGGTGGAAAAGCTGTCCTTCGCGGGACGAGGATGAGGTGAGTTCGTCGACTGGCTTGGCTCGATTGCCCATCATCGGCAATCAAGGCGTTCGACAGATTGTTCCACCCATTCTTCTGAATCCCCATAGAGGGCAGGGGCGTACGGTTTGACATATTGCGGAGGGATCAACTTCACTCGACCGCGAAGAGAAGCGAGTGACCTGCGGGACGGTCTAGAAAAAGTGCAGGAGTGGCTTGACCCAAACGACCCCAATCAGAGAGGTCTCTCAGTCGAGGGGTGCACTCCATGGGAGTCCGCGAATTTCTGAAACAAGCGCTTGTTGGTGCGGGGTTCCCGGCGCTACCTGTCGGGTTCGTCGAGTCCGCGACCGGTGCGGTGGGGTCTGGCGTTCTGCCGCCCTCTCAGGGAAGCCCTTGAATAATCGGAAGAACATTTCTTCATCGGCTCGATCCGCCAAATTGGCGCGGGGTTTGCTTCCTTCGGTGCGAAGCCACAGTTACCAACCGGATCGTCATGGGTTGGGCAACAGCGCGATTGACGGAGCGAAGGTGCGATCCCAGATTCTAATCCATGCGGCCAATCCTGAAATTGAAGGTGAAGAATTACGGTTCTGCATCTCGCAGCGAAGGAAGGTTCTGTGCAACGTCTCGCCGAGATTGGTCCGGTGCTCATTCCAAAATCCTCGGCGAGAATTGCATAAGCGATCAACTCGCGAAGGCTATCGAACTTCTTGATCCAAACCTTCCGATTTTCCAAATCG
>NZ_RZRY01001297.1:0-957 GCF_003998035.1 Mesorhizobium sp. M2A.F.Ca.ET.039.01.1.1
TCCGAATGAACATCCATAAGAATGCCCGTCTCACACCGCTGCGTCGAGAGGAGATGGCGCTGTCGGTGATAGAAGGCGCTTTCTCCAAAGCCCATGCGGCGCGTGTCTACGGCGTGTCGGCCAAGATCGTGGCGCGCTGGGTCGAGCGCTACAAGTCCGAAGGGCGGGCCGGCATGATCGACCGTTCCTCGCGGCCCGCCCATATGCCGCAGGCCACCGCTGCGTTGATCGCCGAGCGCATCATGGCGCTGCGGCGGCAACGTTGGACCGGCAAGCACATCGCCCATGAGGTCGGCGTCTCGCCCGCCACCGTTAGCCGGGTTCTCAAGCGTGCCGGACTGTCGCGGTTGCGGGATATCGAACCGGCCGAGCCGATCCGACGCTACGAGCGCGAGCATCCTGGCGAGATGATCCATATCGATATCAAGAAGCTCGGTCGTTTCGAGCGCATCGGTCATCGCATTACCGGCAAGCGCACCGGCAATGCCAGCTCGCGCGGCAGCAGTTGGGAGTTCGTCCATGTCTGCATCGACGACGCCTCCCGCATCGCCTTCTCGCAGATCCTGCCCGACGAGAAAAAAGAAAGCGCCATCGCCTTCCTCAAGGCGGCGGTGGCCTACTACGCCAGCCTCGGCGTCACGATAGCCCGCGTCATGACCGACAACGGCTCCTGCTACAGATCAAAGGCCTTCGCCAAGGCCTGCCGCGATCTCGGCCTCAAGCACGTCAGGACAAGACCCTATACACCCAAGACCAATGGCAAGGCCGAGCGCTTCATCCAGACAGCACTGCGCGAATGGGCTTATGCCATCGCTTATCCGACTTCAGATCACCGCGCCGCAGAGTTGCCGGTCTGGCTGCACAGATACAATTGGCACCGTCCCCACGGGAGCCTAAAGTCCAAAACACCTATCAGTCGCCTCGCTCTAACCGAGGACAACCTGTTGAGGCTCCACA
>NZ_RZRY01001298.1:0-956 GCF_003998035.1 Mesorhizobium sp. M2A.F.Ca.ET.039.01.1.1
GCGAAGCGCCTGGCGGCCGACGGGTTCAAGGTCGGCGTGCTCTCTTCCTCCGGCAAGGGCGAGGCGCTGGGCAAGGAACTCGGCGGCTTCGGCGTCACCGGCTCCAACCAGTCGAATGACGACCTGAAGCGCCTCACGGACGGCGCGCTGGAGCGCTGGGGCCGCATCGACGTGCTGGTCAACAGCGCCGGCCACGGGCCGCGCGCGCAGATCATCGAGATCAGCGACGAGGACTGGCACAAGGGCATCGACACCTATTTCCTCAACGCCGTGCGCCCGACCCGGCTGGTGACGCCGGTGATGCAGAAGCAGAAATCAGGCGTCATCATCAACATCTCGACCGCCTGGGCGTTCGAGCCGAGCCCGATGTTCCCAACCTCGGCCGTGGCGCGCGCCGGGCTTGCCGCCTTCGCCAAGATCTTCGCCGACACCTATGCGGCCGACAACATCCGCATGAACAATGTGCTGCCCGGCTGGATCGACAGCCTGCCGACGACGAACGAGCGCCGCGACAGTGTGCCGATGAAGCGCTACGGCACGTCGGAAGAGATCGCCGCGACGATCTCGTTCCTGGCTTCGGACGGGACGGCCTACATCACGGGACAGAACATTCGCGTGGATGGGGGCATCACAAGGGCGATATGAGGGTGGCGAGGACGCCGCCTCAGATCATCCCGGCTTGCGTGAATTGATCACCCACAGAACGCATAGGAAGGCTATCGAGCCCACCAGGACGATCGAATTGCCGACCACGATATTCCAGAACCGTGTCGGATCATCCGAGAGCGCGACCCAGTGCAGCTTGCCTCGGACTTCGCCCATCTTGATGCCGCAGGCAATGTTGTAGATCGCGATGGCGGCAAGCGCGGCCATCAGGACAAAGAGGTCGTTGTTCTTGTTGCGATCCATGGCAGCGGCTTTTATCAGCGCTTGGTGAAATATTGCTTACCTTGGGG
>NZ_RZRY01001299.1:0-947 GCF_003998035.1 Mesorhizobium sp. M2A.F.Ca.ET.039.01.1.1
GGCCAATATTACCGGCTGACGAGGAACGACGCCTATTGGGGCAAGGACGAGCCCTATCTCGACGAGATCGTCTACCAGGTGCTTCCCGATCGCACGTCCGCCGCGGCTGCGCTGGAAGCCGAAGAGATCCAGCTCGCCGCCTTTTCCGCCGTGCCGCTCGCCGACCTCGACCGCATCTCCAAAGTGCCGGGCCTGAAGGTCATCACCAAGGGCTATGAGGGGTTGACCTACCAGCTCGTCGTCGAGATCAACCACCGCCGCAAGGAGCTGGCCGACCTCAAGGTGCGGCAGGCGATCGCCCATGCAATCGACAAGGATTTCGTCGTCAAGACGATCTTCCTCGGCTACGCCGCGACCGCCACTGGCCCTGTGCCGAAGAACGATCCGCAATTCTACACCGCCGACGTGCCGACCTATCCTTTCGACGTCGCCAAGGCCAACGCTCTGCTGGACGAAGCCGGCTACAAGCGCGCCGACGACGGCAAGCGCTTTGCGTTGAAGCTTTTGCCGGCACCCTATTTCAACGAGACGAAGCAGTTCGGCGATTATTTGCGCCAGGCGCTGGCGGCGATCGGCATCGACGCCCAGATCGTCAACAACGACTCGGCGGCCCACATCAAGGCCGTCTACACCGACCATGCCTTCGACCTCGCCGTCGGCCCGCCGGTGTTCCGCGGCGACCCGGCGATCTCGACCACCATCCTGGTGCAGAGCGGCATTCCCGACGGCGTGCCCTTCTCCAACCAGGGCGGCTATAAGAACGCCGAGCTCGATGCGCTGATCGTCAAGGCGTCCGAGACGCTCGACACCTCGGCTCGCACCGAGCTCTACAAGGAGTTCCAGAAGAAGGTCGCTGCCGATCTGCCGCTTATCAACGTTGCGGAGTGGAGTTTCATTAGCGTGGCTCGCGACACGGTGGGCAACATCGCCAACAACCCGCGCTGGGC
>NZ_RZRY01000129.1:0-12236 GCF_003998035.1 Mesorhizobium sp. M2A.F.Ca.ET.039.01.1.1
GCCTGCACCAGCGTGTTGGCTCCGCCGGAGAAACTGCCGGTGAGGCGTACATGGCGATATTCATAGCCGGCCGCGTTGATATCAGCCCATGTCGCGGGTCCTGGCGCATCGACGACCGGAGCATGGATGCGCTGGTCGACGCGGGCGATCAGGTCGAGCTTCCAGACCCGTCTTTCCAGCTGCCAGATGCCGAGCCCAAGAAACACCAGAACGCCGACAAGTCCGAGCAGCGCAAGCAAGAAGCGCGACGCGGAGCCTTTCGACGGCGCGGCGTGAGCGCATGTATCTGCCAGGCCGACCGTGACTTCTGCCTTGAGATTGGCCCTCCCCACGCCCGAAACAGGGCTCATGGCATCTCCCGCATCTCGTGGAGCCCGGGCAGCATGTTGGCGTTGAGATGGTACATCACCCAGAGCGAGCCGCTCAGCACGATGACGACGAGGATCACCGTGAAGATGAGCGCCAGCATCGACCATCCGCCCTCGGAGGCCGGGTTCATGTGCAGGAAGAAGATCATGTGGACGACGATCTGCACCGCGGCGAAGGCCATGATGATGACGGCCGTGGCCTGCTTGTTGTCGATGACTTCGTCCATCACCAGCCAGAACGGAATGGCGGTGAGGATCACCGACAGGAAGAAGCCGATCAGATAGCCCTTCAGCGAGCCGTGCGCGGCGCCACCATGCGCGTGGTCGTGACCGGCATGATCATGAGCGCTCATCGCAACGTCCCCATCAGATAGACGAAGGTGAAGACGCCGATCCAGACGGCGTCGAGGAAGTGCCAGAACATCGAGAGGCACATCAACCGGCGGCGGTTGGCCTCGATCAGGCCATATCGCGCGACCTGCACCATCAGCGTCACCATCCAAACGATGCCGAAGGTGACATGCAGGCCGTGCGTGCCGACCAGGGTAAAGAAGGACGACAGGAAGGCGCTGCGCTGCGGCGTCGCGCCCTCATGGATCATATGCGCGAACTCGTAGAGCTCGATCGACAGGAAGGCGAGGCCGAACAGCATGGTCACCGCGAGCCAGGCTTGCGTCGCGCCGGCACGGCCCTTGTCCATGGTCAGCATCGCGAAGCCATAGGTGATCGAGGAGAGCAGCAGCATGGTGGTGTTGACCGCCACCAGGCTGAGATCGAACAGGTCCTTCGGAGCAGGACCCGCCGCGTAATTGCCGCCGAGCACGCCAAAGGCCGCGAACAGCATGGCGAAGATCAGGCAGTCGCTCATCAGGTAGAGCCAGAAGCCGAGCATGGTGCTGCCGCCTTCGGCGTGCGCATGCTCCTCTTCCAGGTGGAAGACCGGCTCGGCGCCGGCCGTGATTGCCGTCGATGCCATGCTCAAGCCCTAGCCCCCTCAGCGGCGAGGAGCGCCGTCCTCGCCTCTTCCGTTTGCGCGACCTCGGCGGCCGGGATGTCAAAGTCGCGGTGATAGTTGAAGGTGTGGCCGATGGCGGTGGCGATGAGGCAGACGAAGCTCAGCGCCGCCAGCCACCACATGTACCAGATCAGCCCGAAGCCGAGCGCCACGCTGAACACGGCCAGGACGACGCCGGTGCCGGTGTTCTTCGGCATGTGGATCGGCTTGAAGCCGGTGAGCGGGCGCCGGTAGCCGGCTCTCTTCATGTCGAACCAGGCGTCATTGTCGCGGATGACCGGCGTGAAAGCGAAATTATAGGCGGGCGGCGGCGAGGAGGTCGACCATTCGAGTGTGCGGCCGTCCCACGGATCGCCGGTGACGTCGACCAGTTCGGCTCGCTTGCGGATCGAGACGAAGATCTGGACAAGGAAGGCGGCGATGCCAGCGGCGATCAGCACGGCGCCGAAGGCAGCGATGACGAACCAGATCTGAAGCGAGGGATCGTCGAAGACGCGCATGCGGCGCGTCACGCCCATCAGGCCGAGGATGTAGAGCGGCATGAAGGCGAACCAGAAGCCGAGCACCCAGCACCAGAACGAAACCTTGCCCCAGAACGGATCGAGCCTGAAGCCGAAGGCCTTGGGCCACCAGTAGGCGATGCCGGCAAACAGGCCGAACAGCACGCCGCCGATGATGACGTTGTGGAAATGCGCGATCAGGAACAGGCTGTTGTGCAGCACGAAGTCGGCCGGCGGCACCGCAAGCAGCACGCCGGTCATGCCGCCGACGACGAAGGTGAGCATGAAGGCCACCGTCCACATCATCGGCAGTTCGAAGCGGATGCGGCCGCGATACATAGTGAAAAGCCAGTTGAACATCTTTGCCCCGGTCGGGATCGAGATGATCATCGTGGTGATGCCGAAGAAGGAGTTGACGCTGGCGCCGGAGCCCATGGTGAAGAAGTGGTGCAGCCAGACCAGATAGGACAGGATGGTGATGACCACCGTGGCGTAGACCATCGAGGTGTAGCCGAACAGGCGCTTGCCGGAGAAAGTCGAGGTGACCTCGGAAAAGACGCCGAACAGCGGCAGGATAAGGATGTAGACCTCCGGGTGACCCCATATCCAGATGAGGTTCACATACATCATCGGATTGCCGCCGAAGTCGTTGGTGAAGAAATTGGTGCCGACATAGCGGTCGAGCGCCAAGAGCGTGAGCACCGCCGTCAACACCGGGAAGGACGCCACGATCAGCACGTTGGTGCATAGCGAGGTCCAGGTGAAGATGGGCATGCGCATCATGGTCATGCCGGGGGCGCGCATCTTGACGATAGTGCAGATCAGATTGATGCCGGATAAGGTCGTGCCGACGCCGGCGACCTGCAGCGCCCAGATATAATAATCGACGCCGACATCCGGACTGTAATTGATGCCCGAGAGCGGCGGATAGGCCAGCCAGCCGGTGCGGGCGAACTCGCCCACGAACAGCGAGGCCATGACCAGGATGGCGCCGCCCACCGTCATCCAGAAGCTGAAATTGTTGAGGAAGGGGAAGGAGACGTCGCGCGCGCCGATCTGCAGCGGCACGACGAAGTTCATCAGCCCGGTGACGAAAGGCATCGCCACGAAGAAGATCATGATCACGCCGTGCGCGGTGAAGATCTGGTCGTAGTGATGGGCGTTGAGATAGCCGTCCGAACCGTTGAAGGCGATCGCCTGCTGCAGGCGCATCATGATGGCGTCGGAGAAGCCGCGAAGCAGCATGACGAGGCCGAGCACCATGTACATGATGCCGATCTTCTTGTGGTCGACGCTGGTGAACCACTCGCGCCAGAGATAGCCCCAGAGCTTGAAATAGGTGATGGCGCCGAGAACCGCGAGGCCGCCAAGCGCCACCACGATGAAGGTGACGACGACGATCGGCTCGTGCAGCGGCAGCGACTCCAAAGTGAGGCGGCCGAAGATGAATTTGGTCAGCGTCTCAGGCATCCGCCATTCCTCACAATTCGAAGCGCAGCAGGCCGAGCGACGGCGCCTCGGCGTCGGCGCGGCGGCTGCCGGCGCCGGGCGCGAGCAAGCCGACGCCGCGCAGCGGGGACAGGTCCCTGAGCGGCCAGCTCTTTTCATCGTCATTACGAGCCGCGCGAGAGGCGGCTGCCGCCTCCTCCGCCGTGCAGATGCTGGCGACATAGGACGGATCGCTACCGAACACCGAGCCGCGCCGGGCAAGCTTGTCATATTGCAGCGGCAGGGTGTTGCGAACGCCGGCAAGGCCAAGGCCGCCTTTGGCGTCGATGGACATCATCTCGTTCATGCACATCTTGCCCGGCTCGACGCACAGATTGAGGATCGCGCCATAAAGGTCGTGGTCGACGAAGGCATACTGCCGGACCGGCTCGTTCTCGCTCGGGCGTTCAAGCTCGAGATAGGTCTCGCGGCTGAGCCTGGACTGAGCGCTCTTGGCCTGCGCCACCCAATCGGCGAAGGCCTGGTCCGAGACGCCGTGGAAGGCAAAGCGCATGCCGGAGAAGCCGGCGCCGCTGTAATTGGCCGAGAAGCCGGTATAGGTGCCTGGACGGTTGATGACGGCGTGCAGCTTCGTCTCCATGGCGGGCATGGCGTAGATCTGCCCGGCAAGGGCTGGAATGTAGAAGGAGTTCATCACCCTGGACGAGGTGATGCGGAAGTCGATCGGCTGATTGACCGGCGCCGCCAGCTCATTGACGGAGGCGATGCCGTAGTCCGGATAGATGAAGAGCCACTTCCAATCGAGCGCGACGACCTCGACCCTGAGCGGCTTATGGTTCTGCGTGACCGGCTGTCCGGGTTCGATTCGGTCGATGCGCCGGTAAGGATCGAGCAGATGCGTGCCGAGCCACGTCAGCGCGCCCAGGCATATGATGATGAGCAGAGGGGCCGCCCAGATCACCAGCTCCAGCTTGGTCGAATGGTCCCAGTCGGGCGTGTAGGTCGCCGTCGTGCTGGACTGCCGGTAGCGCCAGGCGAACAGCACGGTCAGCGCCATGACGGGCACGATGATGAGCAGCATCAAAAGGGTCGAGACGACGAGCAGGTCGCGCTGCTGCACTGCCACGTCGCCCGCGGGCGCTAGCACGACGAAGTCGCAGCCGCTCAGCAGCACGGCCAGGGGAAACAGAAGCAAAGCTCCGGATCGTTTCATCAACGCTGCCCTCGATGGCGTCGCAACGGGCTTTTGCAAGCTACAACGCGGTATGGGCCAACGGCTACTGCCGCCGGCACGGGGACGACATTGGACAATTTGTCCAATGCCGGATTGCTATGGCTTTGGCGAAACTGTGCACGCATAATGGGACGAGGACAATCGCGTTCCGAACTTGAGCTCGGTGGCGACGAACAAGATGGCTGAAACTTCGACTGCCGAAACGGACAGCAGGCTGATCGGCTCGCATCACGGCCAGGTCAGCGCTGGCGATATCGCGGTCGGCGTGATCATCGGCAGGACATCGGAGTTCTTCGATTTCTTCGTCTATGCGATCGCTTCCGTGATCGTATTCCCCAGGCTTGTCTTTCCGACGCACGATCCGCTGGTCGGAACGCTCTATTCCTTCGCGATCTTCGCGCTGGCCTTTATCGCGCGTCCGTTCGGCACGGTGCTGTTCATGGCGATCGACCGCGCCTATGGCCGCGGCGCCAAGCTGACCATCGCGCTTTTCCTGCTCGGCACCTCGACCGTCGCCATGGCGTTCCTGCCGTCCTATGAAGACGTCGGCGCTGTCGCCGCCTGGCTGCTGGCGCTTACCCGCTTCCTGCAAGGCCTGGCGCTCGGCGGAACCTGGGATGGGTTGCCCTCGCTGCTGGCGCTGAACGCGCCGCAGAACCGGCGCGGAATCTATGCGATGATCCCGCAACTCGGCGCGCCGATCGGGCTTATCGTGGCGAGCTCGCTGTTCGCCTTCTTCGTCGCCAACCTCTCGGCCGACGATTTCTTCGCCTGGGGCTGGCGCTATCCGTTCTTCGTCGCTTTCGCCATCAATGTCGTGGCGCTGTTTGCCAGGCTGCGCATCGTCGTCACGCCCGAATTCTCGAAGCTCTACGAGAGCGGCGACCTGCAGCCGACCCGCATCAGGGACATGATCGGCACGGAAGGCCGCAACGTCGTCGTCGGCGCCTTCGCGCCACTGGCGAGCTTCGCCCTGTTCCATATGGTGACGGTGTTCCCGCTGTCCTGGGTGTTCCTGTTCACCAATGAGGGGCCGGAGCGCTTCCTGATCATCGAGGCGGTGAGCGCGCTGTTCGGCATCGCCGCGATCGTCGCGTCAGGGCCGCTGGCCGACCGTGTCGGACGCCGCGCCCTGCTCGGCGGCGGCGCCGTCGCCATCGCCGCATTCAGCGGCTTTGCCCCGCAGCTTCTCAATGGCGGCACCGTCGGGGAGACGGTGTTCATGGTGCTGGGCTTCATTCTGCTCGGCTTGAGCTTCGGGCAATCCTCGGGCGTCGTCGCGTCGAGCTTCTCGCGCCAGCACCGCTATACCGGCTCGGCGGTGACGTCGGACCTCGCCTGGATGTTCGGCGCCGGCTTTGCGCCGCTTGCCGCGCTGCTGATCGCCGGCACTTTCGGCCTCATCGCCGCCGGCGCCTATCTGCTTTCAGGCGCCGCCTGCACGCTGATCGCGCTGTGGATCGACAGGCAGGCGTCAACGACAGGCCGCTAGTACTCGGCCGCTAGCACGTTGTCGCGGGCGCCTAATCAGACCTGATAGAAATCCCGATACCATTCGACGAAGCGCGGAACGCCGACCTCGATCGGGATCCTGGGCTTGAAGCCAGTCACCTCCTCGAGCGAGGTGATGTCGGCGTAGGTCGCCAGCACGTCGCCCGGCTGGAGCGGCATCAGGTTGCGGATTGCCTTGCGCCCAAGCGCGTCTTCCAGCACGTCGATCAGCCGGCTCAGCTGGACGGGTGAGCTGTCGCCGATGTTGTGGATCCTGTACGGCGCATTGCTGGTCGCGGGATCCGGGGCAGCGCTTGTCCAATCGGTATTGGGCGTCGCGGGATGCTCCATGACGCGGATTACGCCCTCGACGATGTCGTCGATATAAGTGAAGTCCCGCTGCATGTTGCCATGGTTGAAGACGTCGATCGGCTGGCCGGCGAGGATGGCCTTGGTGAAGATGAACAAGGCCATGTCGGGCCGGCCCCACGGACCGTAGACGGTGAAGAAGCGCAACCCCGTGGTCGGCAGCCCGAACAGATGGCTGTAGGTGTGGGCCATCAGCTCGTTCGCCTTCTTGCTTGCGGCATAGAGGCTCAAGGGATGGTCGGCGGAATCATGGACCGAGAACGGCATGCGCGTGCTGCCGCCATAGATCGAGCTCGACGATGCATAGACGAGATGACCGACAGAGGCCTGACGGCAGCCCTCCAGGATATTGAGGAAGCCGTCGAGGTTGCTGCGCGCATAGACGTGCGGATTGATCAGCGAATAGCGGACGCCCGCCTGCGCGGCGAGATTGACGACGATCTCCGGCGCGTCGGAAGCAAAGACCGCCGAGACGCCATCGCGGTCGGCGAGGTCGACATGCTCGAAGCGAAAATTCGCGAACCCTTTCAGCCGGTCGAGCCGCGCCTGCTTGAGGGCAACGTCGTAATACTCGTTCATGGAATCGAGGCCGACAACCTGCCGGCCTTCGGCAAGCAGCCGGTGGCAGAGGTGAAAGCCGATGAAGCCGGCGGCGCCGGTGATCAGTATGGGCCTGCTCGACGTCAATCCATGCCCCCAAAACGTTGTGGTCAACCGGACCGATCTTTCGCCGACAGCCCGCGGGCACGTCCGGAATTCCTCAAGCCGGTCGAGAACTTGCGCCTTTTATGGCAGGCCGTCGACGAATTCAACGATACGCCTTTCTCCGCCGTCTCGACACGACTTACCGGTCATTGCGGCGCCAGTGGCTGCAAGGCTGGCACGGGCGGATGCGGCAGCAGCGTACCGAGCCCGTCGACCTCAGCCTGCGCCAACCCGTCGTCCCACCACTTCGGAACGGAGGCCGCCTCGTATAGGGTTTCAATCAGCTCGATCATGGTCGCCTGGAGACGATGTGGATGGGGCCGGCCCGGGAGCTCCAGTATCCGACAGCGGAAATGCAATCTCAAGCCCGTGCTTATATGCGAGCGCGGTCATGGATCGGACCCATTCATGCAGAATGCGATTGCGCTCATGAGGCCAGTTGAGGATTTTATTTTCTTGGTGATCTTCCTTTGCTGAGGCAAACTGCTAGCGGGCTGTCAGGAGGAGAAATGAGAGCACGCGCGGCGACGGTCGGAGACCTGGAAGATGTGTTCCACGGCCTGTCCAAGCGGATGTCGGACGAATATGTCGCGGCCGGCAAGGACAGCAAAAGCGCCTATGACAATCTGATGATGAATTTGAAGGAAGGCCGGGCGCACGCGCTTGTCGAGGGCGACAGGGCCGTCGCGATCATCGCCTGGCATGAGCACTCGGATGCCGCAGATACGCTGTTCGCGGCGCGGGAGGATTTCTTCAACGCCGCGACGGTCCGCTTCTGCAGGCGGCACATCCGCCATGTCCAGGCGCTTGCCGGCAACCTTCCCATACATTCGCGCAGCTGGCTGGACAGGCCGGACGTGGCGAAGTGGTTCCGCGTGATCGGCTATGTCGACCGTGGGCGGGAGAACGGCGCCCATCTGTTCGAGCTGCCGCCGGCCGCCAATAGCTGACCAAAACGAGGCCATTCGTTGCAGCTCTTGGCTTGCGCGAAAATCCGATTGGAAAGATTGTAGGCGCAGGCAGCCGGGCAACCTGGCACGCCGGACGGGGTATGGCTGCTGGAAATGGGGATGTTGCGCGTCTGCCTGGCGGTTGTCGCCATCGCTGCCCTGATGACATCATCAGGGGCGGAACCGCGTGCGTCCCATCTTTTTGACCGAGCTGACCTCACGGCAGCCTATTCGGGGCAACCCGATCTCGTCACCGCGTATACGACCGGCATGGCGCGCTACCGGTTTCAATATTCGGGTCCCGCAACCCAGGCCGGTTTGGCCGCGCCGCTCGAGCCTCGCCTGCTGCGGCCTGAATTCCAGCAACGGACATGGCGTTCGGCGGACGGCAGCCTGCTTCAGGGATTTGCCGGCAAGGGCGGCTTTCGCCTGACCACGGGCAACTGCGTGAACCGCCTCTGCGTGGCCAGCGAGTGCAGCGAAGCCGGCTGGCCGCTCTATGCCTGCAGCGACGGGCGCAAGCGCAAGATGTCGGTCCAGAGCTTCGTGACGGCAACATTCGACGGCGTCCCCTACCGGCGGCTGAGCGCGCCGAAGGATCAATGATTTCCCGGCGCCGACCGGTCTCCAAAAATCCATCTTACTTCACCCGAAGGTTGCGCATGCGCCGCGCCGCATGGCATTTGTGGGGCAAATGACGAGCAAGCCCCTTGGACAGCCTTCTAAGGCCGCGCGGCGATCCACCGCCGGGAAGGTCAGCCTCAACCGGGCGCTGTCGAAGCTCGGGTTCTGCTCGCGCAAGCAGGCTGAGCTTTTGATCGGCAAGGGGCGCGTGCGGGTGGGCGGCAAGGTGGCGCGCGACCCTGCGCTGTGGGTCGATCCCGAGCGCGAGAGCATCACGGTCGACGGCGAGCGCATTGCGGCCGAGCGCAAGGTCTATCTGATGCTCAACAAACCGCGCGGGCTGGTCACCACCCGCGACGATCCCGAAGGCCGTGGCACCGTCTATGACTGCCTTAAAGGGCTCGACCTGCCCTTCGTGTCGCCGGTAGGCCGGCTCGACAAGGCAAGCGAAGGGCTGCTGTTGATGAGCAACGACACACGCTGGGCGAGCGGTTTGCTCGACCCCGCCTCGCATGTCGCCAAGACCTATCATGTGCAGATCGCGGCCATGCCCGACGAGGCGATGCTGGAACGCTTTCGCCAAGGCGCGGTCGTCGACGGCGAGTTGCTCACGGCAAGCTCGATTGCATTGTTGCGCAGCGGCGGGCGGACAGCCTGGCTGGAAATCGTGCTCGACGAAGGCCGCAACCGGCAGATCCGCAGGCTGCTCGGCGCTTTCGATATCGAGGTGCTAAGGCTGGTTCGCGTGGCGATCGGCGGTCTTCAGCTCGGCGAGCTTGCCAAAGGCAAGGCACGGCATCTGACGAGCGAGGAGCTGGCGACCTTGGCGACTTGACGCCGGGCCACGAACTCCCCCTCACCCGGATTGCCAGCCGAATTGCGAAGAGCAATTCGGGGCAATCCGACCTCTCCCCGTGGGGAGAGGAGCAGGTAAGCGCCGGCGCCAACCTCTTCTCCCCTCGGGGAGAAGGTGGCCGCGAAGCGGCCGGATGAGGGGGAGTCGCGCTCGTTATTTCTGGTTCCACCGCCGGATGACCGGCTCCGTCAGGTCGTGCTCGTAGCCGAGGATGCTGAGGCTCGCGGTGTCGAGCACGAAATGCTCGCCGCCTTCGGGCGGCAGGCCGACCCAGCGCGCCGCGAGAACACGCAGGAAATGCGAGCTGGAGAAGATGAGCACATTGCCGGCAATCGCACGCAGCCCGGCGATGATCGCGTCGGCGCGGGCGCCGACATCGGCCGCCGTCTCGCCGTCAGGACAGCCGTCGCGGAACAATTGCCAGCCGGGGCGCTTCGACAGGATTTCCTTGGTCGTCACGCCCTCGTAAGCGCCATAATCCCATTCCTGCAGGTCCGGCTTCTTGACCGCGCCCTCACCGAAGCCGGCCAGGCGGCAGGTGTCGAAGGCGCGCTGCGACGGGCTCGACCAGACCGCCTGGAAGGTCAGGCCCTTGAGCCGCTCGGCCACACCGCGCGCAGCCTCATCGCCTTTTGCCGTCAAAGGGATGTCGGTGCGGCCGGTATGCCTGCCCGAGAGGCTCCATTCGGTCTCGCCATGACGGACAAGATAGATCTCGGGATACGCGCTGCTCATTGACCGCCCTCGGCTGACTATTTCGCCGGGAATCCGGCTCGCGCACCGTATGCGGCGGCCGGCAAAAAGAACAGGCCGCGGCTGAGCCGCGGCCTGCACAGGCTTGGGAGGGATGCCTAACTTGCCTGTCACTCGGCCGGCAGCAGGCCGCCGGACAGCGCGAGATCCGCCTCTTCCGGCAACTGGCCGGCCATGGCGGCGGCGAATTGCTTCTGGTCGAGCTCGCCTTCCCAGCGCGCCACGACGATGGTCGCCACCGCATTGCCGACGAAATTGGTGAGCGCGCGGCACTCAGACATGAAGCGGTCGACGCCGAGGATCAGCGCCATGCCGGCGACCGGCACCGAAGGCACCACCGAGAGCGTGGCGGCCAAGGTGATGAAGCCGGCGCCGGTGATGCCGGCCGCACCTTTGGAGCTCAGCATGGCGACTAGCAGGAGCAGGATCTGGTCGCCGAAGGTGAGCGGCGTGTCGGTTGCCTGGGCGATGAACAGCGCAGCCAGCGTCATGTAGATGTTGGTGCCGTCGAGATTGAAGGAATAGCCGGTCGGGATGACCAGGCCGACCACCGAGCGGTTGCAGCCGGCGCGCTCCATCTTGGCCATCAGGCCGGGAAGCGCCGCCTCGGACGACGAGGTGCCGAGCACAAGCAGCAGCTCTTCCTTGATGTAGCGGATCAGCGCCAGGATGGAGAAGCCGTTGTACCATGCGACGGCGCCGAGAACGACCAGCACGAAGAGCAGCGACGTCAGGTAGAAGGTGCCGATCAGGAAGGCGAGGTTGGCGATCGTGCCGATGCCGTATTTGCCGACGGTGAAGGCCATGGCGCCGAAAGCGCCGATGGGGGCTGCCTTCATCAAGATGGCGACGAGGCGGAAGATCGGCGAGGTCAGCGCCTGCAGGAAATCGACCACGGGGCGGCCGCGTTCGCCGACCAGCGCCAGCGCGATGCCGAACAGCACCGAGAAGAACAGCACCTGCAGAATGTCGCCCTGCGCGAAGGCTCCGGTGATGGTGTCGGGGATGATGTTCATCAGGAAGCCGACGATGGTCGTGTCATGCGCCTTCTCGGTGAAGGTCGAGACCTTCGAAGCATCGAGTGTCGCGGGATTGATGTGCATGCCGGCGCCGGGCTGGATGACGTTCGATACAACCAGGCCGACGATCAACGCCAATGTCGAGAAGACAAGAAAATAGATCATCGCCTTGCCGGCGACGCGGCCGACCTTGTGCAGGTCGGAGACGCCTGCGATGCCGGTCGCCACGGTGAGGAAGATCACCGGCGCGATGACCATCTTGACCAGCTTGATGAAGGCATCGCCGAGCGGTTTCAGCGAAGCGCCCAGATCGGGGTAAAAATGGCCAAGCAGGATGCCGGCGGCGATCGCCACCAGGACCTGCACATAAAGATGCCGGTAAAAGGGAACCTTGCCGCGCGGTTCGGCGGCAGCGATTGCTGTCTGCATGGTATCCTCCGTTCGGCCCCCGATCGAGAACGCTCGACCTCCCAGGGGGCTGTTAACCTTCACAGCCTCGCGGCTGCTGCGGACCTACCTGCAACGCGCGTGCCAGATGGCGCCCGGAGTTTCGCTTCGTTGATTTTGCTGAATTTTTCGAGCTCGCGAGGTGCCTTTTCCGCGGCATCAGTGTGGTTATCCGCATAGGTACAATTGCGCCTTGTGCGAAAGCATGCACAAATACGCCATGCTGCAACGCCCTGCCGCTGCTCTCGCTTCGACGCCCGAACTGCTTGCCGGGCGGGCGCGGCGCGCCTGGCTGCTGTTCACGGCGGTGGCGCTGGCGATCATCGCGGCAGCGCTCTACGGCGCCGGCCTCTATGGCCGCTCGACGGAGATCGAGGCATTAGCCACGCAAGGACGCACGGACGCCAATCTCAAGGTCGCGCTGCTGCGCGCGGTGCTGGAAAATCCGCGCGCAGC
>NZ_RZRY01000012.1:0-32550 GCF_003998035.1 Mesorhizobium sp. M2A.F.Ca.ET.039.01.1.1
GCGCTCGCCCGCTCGAAGGCCGCCAACCTTGTCCTGTGCGGCGTGCAGTCGACCGAGGATCTCTTCGGCCAGCTTGTGCCCTATATAGGCGCCCTGCTCGGCTGGCCGCATGTCTCCGGGTCGAGCAGGCTCGGCATCGAGGGCTCGGCCCTTCGGGTGACGCAGGAACGCGGCGGCGGCATCGCCGCGACCTACGAGATTACGCTGCCAGCGGTGATCGGCGTGCAGACCGCTTCCAAAGCGCCGCGCTATGTTTCGGGAAGCAAATTGCGAGAGGCGTCGAAGACGGCCATCGGCAAGGCGCCGTCCGAACCTGCCAGGTTCGAACGATCGGCCGAGATCGTCGCGCTGAGAATGCCTGGACAGCGCGGCACCGGTGAAAACCTGGGAGACAATCCCGAAAATGTCGCCGAAAGGCTGGCCAGCATCCTGGCGGCCAAAGGTTTTGCGGGGGTTTGAGCGATGCGAATTGTCGCCTGCACGGAAGGCTCATTCGGCAAGCTCGAGCCCTTTTCGCTGGAAATGATCACTGCGGCGCTTGCGGCCGGCACGGCGAGTGACGAGGTCGTCGCTTTCTTCGCCGGGCAGGATCCGGAACCCGCCATCGCCAATCTCGGCGCCGCCGACAGGCTCGTCGCGGCGACAGCGAGCGGCTCTCAGCTTATCGCCGCCGAATCCTACGCGCGGCTGTTGGCAAATACTGTCGCCGCCGAAGAGCCCGGCCTGGTGCTGGTGCCTTATTCCGCCAATGGACTCGACGTCGCCGGCGATCTCGCTGCGCGCACGGGTTGGCCGCTGGTCTCCTATATCAACGAAATTAACCGCGACGGAGACCGGCTAACCATTATCGCGCAGGTCTATGGCGGCAAGATCCTCGCCGAATGCAGCGTGCCCCTGCCGGCCATTTTGATGGTCAATCCCGGCGCCTTTGCCGAGGCCGAACGGCGTGTGGTCGATGCATCCAGGGTGCAGCATTCTGACGCCACGTCAATCGTCGCCGAGGGCAAAGTCCGTCTCGTGCGCGTCGATGTTCCCAGCTATGACAGCGTCGACCTCACGACGGCCGAGCGGATCGTCTGCGTCGGTCGCGGCATCGGTGACGAGGCCAGCATCGACATCGCGCGGGGGCTGGCGGACATCCTTGGCGCGGAGATCGCCGGCAGCCGTCCCGTGGTGGATAGCGGCTGGCTGCCCAAGGTGCGGCAGGTCGGCAAGTCCGGCCAGAAGGTCAAGCCGAAGCTCTATTTGGCGCTCGGCGTTTCCGGCGCGCCTGAACACCTCGAAGGCATGTCGAAGTCCGACCTTATCATCGCCGTGAACACCGACCCCAAGGCGCCGATCTTCAACGTCGCCCATTTCGGCGCGACCTGCGACCTGTTCGATCTCGTCGCCAATCTGAGCGAGCGGCTGCAGGCAGCGTCCGGCCGTTGATATGAGCGAAACGCCAATTCTATGGACCGTCACGCTGGCGGCCGCCGCGCTCACGGCTTGGCGTTCCCGCCGCTACATCGCCGCGCTGGCGCAGGCGCCGGGCGCCAGCCGTTTCGACCAACCCTGGCGCCGCCTTGAAGGCGTCGCCATCGCGATCGGGCTGCATCGCAAGATGCTTCGCAAGCCGCTGTCGGGGGTCCTGCACGCGCTGATCTTCGTTTCGTTCTTTGTCCTGTTCACCGTCACGGTCGAGGCGTTCGGCTCACGCCTGTTTCCCGGCTTTTCACTCGCGCCAGTTGGCGGCGACAGCTGGATCGCCTTGCTCCAGGATTTGTTCGCGGTGCTGATGCTGCTGGGTCTCGGCCTGGCCGTCTACCAGCGCTATATCCTGAAGCCGGCGCGGTTCAGGGGTTCGAGCGGAACCGATGCGGCGATCATTTATGTGCTCATCCTGCTCATCGTCTCATCCCTGCTGATCGAGGCCGGCGCACGGATCCTCGGCGGTGCCGACGGCTCATGGCGGCCGGTCGCGTCGCTTATAGCCGATCTGCTCCGTGCGTTGAGCTTTCCCGCCGATCCGGCGGAGCGGATCGCCTATTGGGTCCATATCGGCGCCATCCTCGCCTTCCTGATCTATATTCCAGGCTCGAAGCATCGGCACATGTTCCTGGCCGCGCCGAACATCTATTTTCGCAACCTCGAAGCGGCCGGGACCGCGCCCGCCGTGCCTCCCGATCGCGAGAGTCCGGGCGTGGCTTCGCTCGCCCAGTTCGACTGGAAGCAGCAGCTCGACCTCTTGTCCTGCACCGAGTGCGGACGCTGCCAGGCGGTCTGCCCGGCCTATGCCTCGGGCTTGCCTCTCAGCCCGAAGATGCTGATCACCGATATGCGCGACGCGCTGGCGAACGACGCGTCAACTCCTCTGGTCGGCGGAGTGATCGCCGAAGAGACGCTCTGGGCCTGCACGACCTGCCGCGCCTGCATGGAGGCCTGTCCGGTCGAGATCGAGCATCTGCCCAAGATCAACGACATGCGGCGCCATCTGGTCGATGAAGGTCATGTCAGCCCCATGCTCCAGGACGCGCTGTCGAACCTCACGCGCCTCGGGAACTCGATGGGCAAACCGTCGAAGATGCGGGCGCGCTGGACCAAGGAACTCGGCTTCCCGGTCAAGGACGCGCGCAGCGAACCGGTCGACGTGTTGTGGTTCGTCGGCGACTACGCATCCTACGACCCGCGCGTCCAGGACGTGACCCGCAAGGTCGCCGAGCTTTTCACGGCCGCCGGCGTCGATTTCGGCATTCTCTTCGATGCCGAGCGCAACAGCGGCAACGACGTGAGGCGCGCCGGCGAGGAAGGCCTGTTCGAAACACTTGCCCAATCCAACATCGACGCGATCCGCGCCTGCAGCTTCAACCGCATCGTCACCACGGATCCGCACAGCCTCAACGCGCTGAAGAACGACTACCGCCATTTTGGCGGCGCGTTCGAGGTGCTTCACTACACGGCGCTGCTTGCCGAACTGGTGGCGGCGGGCAGGCTTGATATCGCCCCGGCCGACGGCGCCACGGTGACCTATCACGATCCCTGCTATCTCGGCCGCTACAATGGCGGCTTCGACGCGCCGCGCGACCTGATCAGGGCAGCAGGCTATACACTGCACGACATGCCGCGCTGCCGCGAGAATTCCTTCTGCTGTGGCGCCGGCGGCGGACGCATCTGGCAAGGCGACGACGGCGTCAAGGAACGACCCAGCGAAAACCGCATCCGCGAGGCGCTTGGCCTCAACGTTGAGATCTTTGTCGTCGCCTGTCCCAAGGACAAGGTCATGTACACGGCCGCCACCGACGCGCTTGGCGTGGCAAGCAGTTTGAGGATCCTCGATGTGGCCGAATTGATAAACCTGCGCGAGGCACCCAGTGCCTGATGGTTCTGTGGTTTGATGGCGGAGCCGGCATTCCGACACCGCTCAATGCCGGAGACGGGAAGTGCTGCGTAGTCGGGATGAACTTTGGGCAAGTCTGCTAGCTGTGTGGCTCACAACGTTCGCTTTCAGGCTGCGGGGAACTGAGCCTAACATCAGTAGGAGGCGCAAAGCGGTCATCCGTGGCTGTGTAACAAACTGGGTAACCAGCCATAAGAAAATGCGAGTAATTTCAATGGTTTAAGCAGGAATTCGAAAGACGCTCTCTCCGCCATCGCTGTTGCTACGATATTGAATCGCCTGCAGATTTCGCAACCCTAGTCTTCAAAGCCCGCATTTTACCCCACATTTTGAACAGGATGTGGCGGCTTATTGAGCGACCGAAGAGGACAAAGCATATGAGATCAAAATCATCGCGGGACATGCCGGGCCCGAAACCCCGGAAGGACAAAGAGCGGGATACCCGGGAGGCGGAGGCCAAACGCCCGACAGGACCAATGACCGGGACCGCGACCTCGTCCACGGTGATGGTCAAACCTCCGGGATAAAGTCTGAGCAGGGCGTGGCCTCAAAATAGTCAAAGACAGCCACGGCAGGCTTGCCCGGGTAGAAAGCGTTGTTTGCCCGCTTTGAGGCCTTACCGCTCGCGGGCTAGACTGGCTCCATGATTTTCAAACTGACGTTTCTTGGCACCTCGGCCAGCGTACCCTCTGCCGAGCGAAATCACCCTGCCCTGCTCATCGAGGCCGGAGGCCACCGAATTCTGGTTGATTGCGGGGAAGGCACGCAGCGCCAGCTGCTGCGCAGCGGCGCCGGGTTCAGGCGTCTTCACCGCCTGTTGCTCACGCATGCCCATTTCGACCATATCCTTGGAATCCCCGGCCTGTTCTCGACACTCCGGTTGCGGCAAAGTGACGATCTCCTGACCGTCCACGGAGGCTCGGACACCCTGGACCTCGTTGTGCGCATGCTCGCTGGTCTGTGGGGTGAAGGACGAGCGCCGATCCCACTAAAGCTCGAGCCGCTGACGCCCGGCCGGTTTTTCGACGCGGACGAATTCATGATCGACTGCTTTCAGGTTCGTCACCGCGACACCGATAGCTACGGCTTCGTGCTCGAGACTCCACCGCGCCGCCACCTTCGCGCCGAGCGCCTCACGTCTCTGGGCGTGCCAGACCGTCCAATCAGGAAGGAACTGGTAGAAGGCCGGTCTATAACCCTCGTCGATGGCCGAACAGTTGCTCCCGAAGATGTATTAGGCCCGCTGGAAGCAGGCAAGAAGCTGGTCATCATCGGCGATACGGAGTCGACCGATGATCTCGCGGACCATGTCTGCGGCGCCGACCTTCTGGTGATCGAGGCCACCTTCCTGGAACGGGATGCGACCATGGCCCGCGACTATGGTCATCTCACGGCTGCGCAGGCGGCATCTCTGGCAGCGATGAGCAACGTGAAGCAGCTCGCTCTTACGCATATCTCTGGTCGATATGCCGACGAAGAAATACTCGCGGAAGCCGTGCGGGCATTTCCGAACAGCCGTATTGCGGCTGATCTCGATGTGCTCACCATATAATGGCCGACAATGAAATTCAGGTTAGGCATCATTTCTGACACGCACGGCCTATTGAGGCCTGAGGCGGAACGACGCTTGGCCGGGGTAAACCACATCATCCATGGCGGAGACATTGGCAGTCCTGACGTTATTTCCGCGCTTCAGCAGATCGCACCGGTTACCGCGATCAGAGGCAACGTGGATACGGCCCGGTGGGCTTCAACCTACGCCGATACGGCGTTAGTGCGGCTGGCAGGCCGAACCTTCTACGTCCTTCATGATCTCAAGGCGCTTCAGGTCTCACCAGCGGCACTCGGCATCGACATGGTCGTGTCGGGTCACTCCCATGTGCCAAAACTCAAAACCGTTGACGGTGTGCTCTACCTTAATCCGGGCAGCGCCGGTCACCGTCGTTTTAAGTTGCCGATCACGCTTGCGACGGTTGATATCACGCCTGACGGTCTACAGCCGGCTATTCACGATCTAAGTAGCGGCTAAGGCGCGGGCTCAAGGCGGTCGGGTGCCAAGCGGGACGCATCGGCCGAATGAACGCCCGCGCGCGATCAATCATGCGGCGCGGGCCAGATGCGGCCAATGCGTCACAGCCGGTCGACGTGCTCGGGTTCGAAATCACCCGGCGGAACCTTTCCTGCCCAGTCTGACGGGGTTACGCTGGTTAGCAAATCAGCCTTCCTGAGAGGCTGCTGCCAAGCCGGCAGGTCATCCCAAAAGTGTCTTCACGTTGTAACCTCCCAATTACAACCTGCATCGACGCGCTAGGGAATATGCGCCGAGATTTGGGTTGGTAGGTCCCGCTGCCGGTTAAGAAGGCGTCCTGGAGTCTCGTCTGGAAGCAGCCAACGGTCTTGCCGCCTTAGGGACAACGGATAGGGTATTCACCTCAGTGACTCAGCCCCACCAGCGCGATGTCAGGTTTCGGGAAAAACGAACTCATTTGCTAATGGATCACCTCTTTTTACATGCATTGTCGAATCGGCGCCTGCGACTGTGATCTGCATGATCTGATGGCCCCGGCATCGCGGACGGTGCAAACAGGGTCCGTCGGCTCTACCTCGGCCATCAGCTCGCGGACTATATCGAACGCGCTTTCCATGGCCTCACCTTGGCTCTTGAGAAAGGTTCCGTGCGCATCATGATAGACATCCCCGCCTTAGTAGTAGTCGGCCGGCGGAGCTTGCGATTCTTCTTAAAGGAATCGACTGGGGCGCTCCCGAGGCGTGTCTGGAGACCTGCGCTCGCCGGCTGAATCGGTCCGCCGGATGCTCGGAAAAGCCTGGAACCCATAGGTCCTGGGCCATGTTGATCGATCTCGCGAATCTGCCTCCCGACCCGCAGCTTTTGCAGCGTCTCGAGCGCGACATGGCTGCAGCGGTCGAGAGCCGCGACGGCTGCTAGCGCAGAGCCCAATAGAGGCGCTTCATTGCCAAAATTGAATGGAAATACACACGGCAAGATTAGCCACCCAGCGATTGCAAAAGACGCCAGTTTACCATATCCATTGCACCCGTTATGATGCCGGTGACCGCGGGTTGCGCTGATGGGGACCTACCTTCGAACCAGGCGCGGGTAGACGGCGTGGTGCATAATCCTTTGGTGTCAATCGTGGTTCCGGCGCACAACGCCGAAGTGACGCTAGCGCGTGCACTCGATTGCCTTCTGAATCAGAAAATAGTGAATTGGGAGGCGATCATCGTTGACGACGCCTCCACGGACCGCACCCCCGCGATCGCCGCCCGTTATGCGGAGCACGATAGCCGTTTTCGGGCATTGAGGTCTTGTGCGAATAGCGCCGCCGGCGCGCGCAATAGCGGGATTGCGACAGCGCGCGGAAACTGGCTCATGTTTCTTGATGCGGACGATTGGGTGGATGCCAGCTTCCTGGCGAAGATGCTGGCCGCACTGGAAACCGCCCCCGATGCAGTGGCCGCCTATTGCGGTTCCCAGCGCGTGATGCCCGATGGCGAACTCACCGCGTCGAGCATCCCAACGGAGGTTGCGATCCAGCCCTTCGAAACATTCGCCCGCCAGTGTGCCATACCGACCAACGCACTCCTGGTCGATCGGCAGACAATTGTCGAATTGGGCGGTTTCGATGTGTCGCTGCGTACCTGCGAGAACTGGGATCTGTGGCAGCGCGTCGCACGGCTAGGGAAGAATTGGGTGATGGTCGACGAGCCGCTGGCTTTCTATCAGACCAGCCCCAACTCGCTCTCGCGTAATTCGAGGCAGGTGCTGGCAGATGCGGAAATCGTGATCGCCCGCGGTTTTTCTCCTGATCCCAGGGTCAAACACCCGGCATCGGCTCACGCCAATGGAGCGGTCGAGACGATCGGCCGCTCCGCATCTGAAGCCCTCGCGTGGTTCGCGTTGTGGAACGCCGCGTCGGATTGCGGCAGCGGCTCGCGTTCGATCGACCCGCAGTCCCTGCGCGCGCTCCCCGCGCAACGCAAGTGGGCGCGACAGATCGCCGAGGTGGCCTTGGATGGCGTTATGGCAGGAAGCCTGTCGGCGCCGGCGCAATTGGCTGCCAGATGGGACAGGTTCGGCGGCGCCCTCACCGGGTTGATCACCAGGCTCGGAAAGGTTTGGGAAAATTCCGTCGCGGCTCGCCGCGTCCAGTATCACCTCGAACAGATGCTTCTCGACTTCGACGATCTCGCCGCGCCGCGACGGCTGGCGCTGACACTTGGACTTCGGGTCGATGCTCGAAATCCAGCCGCGACCCAACTTCCGGAAGGAATCGATCAAATCTATGCCTGGCTGATGCGGGACGCCCAGATCGAGGCTCGCGTGCAGTTTGGCGTGCTCGGGACCGTGGCAAGGCATCACTGGATTGAATTGACCGCAAATGTCGTGGCGCCGGACCAACTGACACGCGGGTCAGATCCGGACAGCCACTTCGGCAAACTCGAGCGATTGGCCGCGAAAGCGGTGGAGCTGGTACGGTCGAACGCCGAACCCACCGAGCCGCCTCCAGCGCCGCGCCATGCACGGGCCGCGGATGGGCGCGACAACGATCGCACGTCGTTCTGGAATGGCTATTTCGCGATCGAGGATCCCTGGAACTACGGTTCGTCCTATGAGCAGGAAAAATATGAGCGGCAGCTCGAAATTCTCCCTGCCGGCCACATCGACCGAGCGCTTGAACTGGCCTGCGCTGAGGGCCATTTCACGCGACAGCTCTCGCCTCGCGTGGGTCATCTGACCGCAACCGACATCTCCGCCATAGCCATCGAGCGAGCACGCGAACGGTGCAGCGATCAGTCTAATGTTGAATTCGGCGTGCTGGATTTCGATGCGGACACGCTGCCGGGCGGGATGGATCTGATCTTTTGTTCGGAAGTGCTCTACTACCTGGATGATCTCGATGAGTTGCGGCGCATCGCTAAGAAGATCGTCGAGGCGTTGGCGCCTGGCGGCAGTTTTGTCACCGCGCACGCATTCGTGCTGCGCGACGATCCGAAAAGGACGGGCTTCGACTGGAACACATTCGGTGCGCAAGCGATCTCGGAGACGCTGTCGGCAACCGAGGGCCTGGTCCTCGAGCACTCGATCCAGACCGAACTCTATCGCATAGACCGTTTCCGCCGCCTGTCGCCGGGCGAGGTGGCGACCGAACCGAGGATTGACCATTTGCCGGTCCGCGCCCGAGTCGAAATCGGGGTCGCGCGAAAAGTCGTCTGGGGGGGGGCGCGGGCCTTGCGCCGCGACGTCGCCCGCAGCGAGCGGCGGCCGCATATCCCAGTCCTCATGTATCACAGCGTCGCCGATGATGGTCCGGCCGGGCTTGCCCGTTTTCGGCTCACGCCCGCCGCGTTCGCCAGTCAGATGGCATGGCTGCGCGCCAATGGCTTTCACGCGATTGGGTCCGAGCAGTTGGAACAGTCCATCGCCAACCGCCAGCCCTTTGTTGGCCGCCCGGTGCTCATCACCTTCGATGACGGCTTCCAGAACTTTGCCGACCATGCCTGGCCGATCTTGCGCGCGAACGACTTGACGGCAGAGGTGTTCCTGGTGACGGACTTGGTGGGTGAAAGTGCAAGATGGGACGCCGACAGCGGCCCGCCGACGCCGCTTATGGACGCCGCGACGGTGCGAAGCCTCGCCAGCGAAGGTGCGTTGTTCGGAAGCCATCTGGCGACGCATCGCGCGATCGACGGTCTGTCGAGCTCTGACCTTGCCGCCGAACTCCTGCGTTCTCGTATGTTCGTCGAACGGTGGACCGGTCGCACAACCACGGCGTTCGCGGCACCCTACTCCGTCACCGACCGACGGCTTGGCCGGTTGGCCAGAGAGTGCGGCTATCGGATCGGCTTCGGCGGCAAACACGGGCCGGCGCACCTCGACTGCGATCCCATCGATCTTCCGCGCATCGAGATTCGCGGGGATCGCTCGCTCGATGACTTTGTTGCCGTTCTCGAGGCCGCGCTCGAATGAACAAATTGCTTCCGCTTTTTGTTTGGTGTCCCGCCCGACTGCCTCGTTCGCAAGTCTATTGGGCGACTTGGGACACGGCTGACATCAGCTCCCGCGGGCTTGGTGCCGCGAACATGTATCGCCCACCCTCCGGAACTTCCGTGAAGCTCCAGCGGACGATCCCCTGCCGGTCCAGTAGGAACTGGCCGATCAGTTGTCCGTGTCCCGTCGCCATCATCTGCTCGTCGGCTTCGGTCACTTCGTAGTGGTCTTTATTGTCGAGAAACTCGCTGGCCGCAAAAGGATCCATGGGACCGGGCAACTCGCCTGGTATGTTGACCCGCATATCCTTTGCCGCTGCCATCGAGACCTTGTACGGCCAGTTGGTCTCGTCTTGGGTGAATTCGAGATTGGGCAGTCCAAAGGCACGATGCGAAGCGCGTTCGGGGTCGGAAGCCGCAAGCAGATTCGGCATCGGGTGGTAACGGAAATAGAGACGTGCCCGCTCGATCGGCGTGTTGACCACCGTCAGGCTTCCCACGCCCTTTTCGCGCAGCTCCGGATCAAGCCGCGCCTGGGCGGCGATATGGCGCCGGCAGAACGCGCAATGCAGACCTCGGAAAAGGCCGACCAAGACCGGTTTTTGTCCGCGAAAATCGTCGAGCGCGATCTTGCCTTCCTGGGTTATAGCGTCGAGTACCACGTTCGGCGCACGATCGCCTGGTTGAAGCGGTATCAAGTCAATGCGCGCTGACATTGCCAACCTCCAACCCGGCTAGTCGAGAAAAGGCAGCACCACAAGCCCTTCCGGGTCGAGCCCGTGCTGGGCGCATATACCCTGCGCCAGGGAAAAGTAGCGTTCGGCCTCGGCCAGATTGTCGAGGTCGAGATTGAGCGTTGCGAGACCATCATAGCACGGAAACAGCAGTTGCGGCTCGCCCGTTTCGCGAGCTACGTCCAGCGCTTCGTGGAATAAGCCAATCGCGAGTTCCGGACGGCCGTTGCACTGGTGGATCTGCCCAAGCACTATCAACGGTACGGACAGGTGCTCGCGCTGGTCGAGCGCCCGGTCGATCTCGATGGCCTTCTCGGCGGCCGGCACGCCCTCCGTCGGACAGCGATCCGTGAAAGTACAGCAAGCGACCGCCAGATTGGCGAGGAGGCGCGCCTGGTATCCCAAATCACCAATACGGCGCGCCACCTCAAGACCGCGCCGACAGACCTCCATCGCCTTTGCCGGGTCGATGGTCGTGTAAAGCACGCCGAGATTGGTGTAGCCGCGGCAAGCCGTGCCCATTAGACCGGCGGCTTCGGCCAATTCGATGCTGCGCTCGACCTGGCCAACGGCTTCGCGGTCTCGTCCAAGGCGTGCCAACGCGACAGCCTTCGTATTGAGCGCCTCGGCAGTCACAAGAGTGGCATCACGCCCTACCTCGGAGACATGTTCGGTTGTCAGCGTGCGTACACAATCCAGCGCCGCGTCCGCCCATTTTGCCGCGAGAGCGTTGCCTCCGCTGCGGAACGCCTGTCGGCCACGTTCTTGCCAGAGATGCGCCTGCTCGACCGGGGCATCGGCGCCATCGAGCAGCGCTGCCGCTTCGGCGTAGCGCGATTCCGCGTTGTCCCGCTTGCCGACGTCCCAGAGCAGCCGACCGATCTTGCGCAAAACCCGCGCCGAAGCGACGCGATCGGCCGACGCGCGATATGCCTGCAGCACCGTCTCGTAGTGCTGGTGCGCGACGTCGCGGCGGCCTGCCGGGCCGCTCAAGTCGGCAATGCGCTCTGCGATTGCCAGTTTGAGCGGTGTTTGCCCGGTCGCGCCCAACGCAGTCAGTGCTCGCTCGTAGAAACGAAGGGCGTCGTCGTTGGCATATATCATGCGGGCGCGATCGCCCGCCGCCTGCAGGTAACGCGCGCCCCTCTCCCGCTCGACACTCTGTGCGAAATGATGACCGAGCGCGGTCAAATCCTCGAGCCGTTCCGGCTTGTCGCCGCACAGTTGCTCCAAGGCGGCACCGACCCGCCCATGGATGTCGGACCGGCGTTGCAGGAGCAGATTCTGATAGATCACGTCCTGCAGCAATGTTTGTGTAAAGCGGTAGCTTTGCGACGAAACCGAACCTGATCCGGCTACCTCCTCTATGATTTCCGCATCGCAAAGCAGTTCGCAACCGGCTTCCAGACGGCCGGGGTCGGCTGTCACGGCTTTCAAAAGGGTCGCGTTGAAACGCGGGCCGATCACAGCGGCTTCCTGAGCCAACCGGCGCACCTCGTGCGGCAGCCGGTCGACGCGGGCAAGCAACATTGCCTGGATGGTGGCGGGAATGCCGGTTGCGACTTCGCCTGCCACTGTCCGCCATCGCTGGCCCTCGCGCATCAGTACACCGCGGTCGATAAGGCCGCGAACGATTTCCTCTACGAAAAGCGGATTGCCGCCCCCGCGCTCGAGGATCTGGTCGGGAAGCCCTCCTGCTGAGTTTACCCAACTCTCGCCGAAAAGCGCCGCCAGCAGTGCGCGTCCGTCATCATTGTTGAGCGGCGAAAGCCTGAGCGCTGTGTGACTGACCCGACTTGAGTCGAGCTGGTCGTTGTCCGGCGCCGGACGATGCGTGACCAGCAACATCAACCGCGTGCGTTCCAATCTGTCCATCACGAAACGCAGTGCCTCGAGCGACGCGGCGTCGGCCCAGTGCAGGTCTTCGACGACAATCAACAGCGGCGATAAAGCAAGCCGCCGTTCGATGATTGTGCGGACTGCGTAGAGAATTTGCCGACGCAACTGCTCGGGCTCGACATGCTGCAAGGTGGCATCGGGGTCGCCAAGGCCAAGCACATGGTAGATCAAAGGCATCAGCCGATCCGCCTCCTCGCCCTCCAGGCCGAGATCGGTTAGCAAACCTGCGAGCTTGCCTCGCATCTCCTCCCCATTGTCGTTTTGCATCATCCCGGCAGCGCTGCGCACCACTGCGCCCAAGGCGCCAAATGATTGTTCCCCCAGCGGTGAGCACGTCGCCTGCCGCACGGCGACGTTGCGAAAACGATCCTCGTCGCCGACGCGGGCGACGAACTCCTTCACCAGCCGCGATTTCCCGATACCGGCTTCTCCGACAAGGCGGACAAGCTGGGCCGAGCCGCCGCACGCCTGGTCAAGGCTGGCCAGCATTCTATTGAGCTCCGCACCGCGGCCTATTATCGGCGCGCTCAGGCCGAGCGCCTCGAGCCCACGCGCTGCACGCGGCGTCGCAAGCGGTGCATCCAGTCGATGGACGAGCACGCTGCCAGCCTTGCCGCGAAGCGCGACATCGCCCAGCGACTCATATGAGAACGCATGGCGGGTCAGCCTGTGGGTGAGCTCGCCGACCAGCACCTCACCCGGTGCGGCTAGCGATTGTAGGCGTTGCGCCGTATTCACCGTGTCGCCGGTCACCGAATAGGATTTGGCGGTGCCGATGCCCAATCCTCCAGTAACGACCGGACCAGTGTTTATGCCGATGTGGAGTAACAGAGGCGAGCCGGAGTGGGAGGTGCTTTCGCCGAGCCGCGCCGTCCGGGCGATCATGTCGAGAGCGGCACGAAGCGCACGCTCCGGATCGTCTTCATGTGCGACCGGCGCACCGAACAAGGCGAGCAGCGCGTCGCCGATGAATTTGTCGACGAAACCACCAAAGTTTCGCACGGCCGCCGTCAATTCCTTAAACAAGTCGTTCTGCAGCGCTTGCATGACCTCTGGGTCGAGCTGCTCGCTGAGCGTCGTGAAGCCGCAAAGGTCCGCGAACAGGACCGTCACCGTTCGGCGATCGGCGTCGGAGGCGGGATGCAGCCCATCTTCGCTTTCGATGTTCGCAAGCAGCGACGGAGTTCGAGAAGGCGGCACAATGGTCCGGCTTGGTGTCGGAGCGGGACGCTCGACGACCTTTGCGGACGCACCGACACCAGCCCCGCATTTCGGACAGAACTCGAAATCAGGTGCGCAAAGGTAGCCGCAACTGGCGCATGGCACGGGCTGGCGCTTGCCACACTTCGGACAGAAGGCGAAACCGCGCTCAACCTCGAAACCGCAGCCCAAGCAGTCCATGCAACAAGACCTCACTTGCGGCCGTGACGGGCATGATCTCGCCACGTACTTCACGGCCAGGGTATTCACACAAGGATGAACCGATCGCCGTCGACCGGCAAGCGCCAGCGCAAATGGGCATGGAGCGACCAGTATGGGTTCAAGGAGGCAGCCGGATCAGAGGCCAAGTTCACCGATAGGTCGCCGTCGGTTGGCGTTGCGCACTAGAAAATCAACCTGAATAGGGCCTGAAGCAAGGCTCAGGTCCCCTTGATCTCCGCCCAGCCGATCTTGCGCCATCGGGAGTCTTCGCGGACCAGTTTCAGGTCGTCGGTCGTGTCGGCAAGTGTCCGCAAACTATATTGCCGGAGCAGTTCCGGGAAGAGCGCCCCTTCCGGCAGGCCGGCAAGCTGCTCGCGGACCGATATCTTTTCATCGATGACTCGCATGCCCCAGGCATTTTCGCGCACCTGCAGCTCCGCAGCCAGATCGCGCTCTTCCGGCACGTTTTCATCCAGCGCGGCCAGCAGGATCGAGTGGAAAAGCGCTACGTAGCCAATCTGTCTCAGGCCGCCCACGGCCCGCACGCGCGGCAATATGGCAAGGACGAGGAACATCAGGAACAGGTTCGGCAGCAGCACGCCATCCAGCAGCGCCTGCCTGAGATGCGGCCGCTCGAACGGGATGGAAAGACCGTGCGGCCTGTCAGGCTCGATCAGGTGTCCGTTGTCGAGGGCGAGCTTGCGCACGCGCTGCTCGCGGATGCCCCAGAAATAGTCCGTCGCATTGGGCAGGAATCTGCCAAACGGGCCCGATGCGGCCTCTTGCAACGCATGGTCGAGACGCTGGCGCCTTGCGGGCTGGGTGAGCAGCCTGGAAAGAAGGCTGCCGTCATATTCCAGATGCCGTGCCATGGCAGAAGCGGCGAGCCGATCATCGATGAAGACGGGAGCGGCCATGCCGGAACGATCCCAATTGGCGACCAGATCCTCATTGAGGGCCGTCAGCGCATCGGCGGCGGTTCCAAACACCTTGTCCTGGCTGGAAAGCAGTGTGCCCCGCCAGCGGCTGCCATCCGTTTCATCGCCAACCGCTTCGAGCGCGCGCTTGTTGAGGGAGACAGGACCGGCCACGCAGACGCTCTTGCGGCACAGTTTGTGGCGCCCCAAGCCAAACAGGTTGACCTTGTCGTCGCCGACATCGAGCCATCCCGGCCCCTCCCGGCCAATGGTCTCCATGGTCATCGTCGTGCCCATGAAGCCGACGAAGGCCGACAGCCCGTTTTCTACCGCGCCGAGCCAGGCAAGCAGCAGGGCATCGAAGGTAATCCGATCCATCAGGAGGAGGCAGTGCAGGCCGGATTGAATCACCGGTCTGTGCTCGAACTCTTCGACGACCTTAGCGACTTCCTCAGGCTGCATAATTACGTCGAGGCGCTGACGCAGGACGTCGCGCAGGATCGAGCGGGCGGCGATCGCCGGGCCCGATACAGGCCTTGCCACCGGCCGCCACAGATGGCGGGCGTAATCGGAAACCGGTGCATTCCAGTTCTGCTCGATGTCGCGCACGACTTCAGGGCAGAGCAGCGACAGTACAGCCAGAATTTCCACCGGAGGCGTAGGGGTTGGATCGAAGACGGCGGTCATTGATCCCGTCTAGCCGCATGTGGTGCAAACGCCAAGGGAAACAGCGAATCTTAGAACCGCAGTCGGGCCATGCTCAGGAGGTCGTGGTACTGCCCGTCAGTAAAGCCGGCCTTCACATGCCGACCTTCGACCTCGAAGCCGTGGCTTGTGTAGAGACGGATGGCCGGTTCGTTGTCGGCATAGACGGTCAATTCGACCCGCTTCAGGGCCCGCCAGTTATCGGCCACGTCGAGCAGCGCGCCGAGTATGGCAGAGCCGATGCCCTTGCCGACAAAGGCATCGTCAAGGCCGATGTTGATCTCGCCGACATGCGAGCGGCGCGAACCCTGCACGACAAGGTTGCCATGGCCGACGACCTTGCCTTCCAGCTCCGCCACGATCCAGGTGGTTTCCTGGCCGGACTTGGCAATGCGCCGCTCCACCTGCTCCACCCGCTCGAAAGGCATCCTGAGAGTGCCCTGGCGAAAGCCCGTCATGTTGAAGATAGCGCAAAGCGCCTCCGCATCGCTTGGCCGGACGGCTCGAAGCTGCGGTTCGATTTTCTCGGAGGATGGCGAGGTCGTGCTGGTCATGGCGTTCCCGGCTAGAGCAATTCTAGGAAAGGTGTAAGCGGTTTTCCGCCCGGAATTGCGTCAGAACAACGAGATAGAGCAGTTCGCCGTTTCCTTTGAAACGGTGAAATGCTCTAGGGCGATCGGCCCGGCACGATGCACCGGACGTCACTCGAAAATCCAGTCGTCTCCATAGTCTATGATGCCGATTGCGAGCTAAAATACCGGAAGGCAGCGTAGAATTTGAAGACGCCGCTGAGACCGATCCAGCCGAAAAGGGCGAGCCAGCATAATGTCTTTGTTGCCGTCCAGTCGATCCGGTGCACCGCAGCGTCGGTGATGACCAGGCCAAGGATGGCTAGCAGGCCAACCAGAAGCTGCGCCAGACCGAGCACCAGCAATTCCTCGCGCGGAGCGTTTTTCCATAGGAGATACACGCCGCCGGCGCCGGCGAGGAAGATGGCGCTGTAGACCTGGGCGTGGAAGGGATCGACCGGCCACGGCCAGCTGCTGCTGACAACCCGGGGGAACAGCAACATGCCGACGCCGTATAGCCCAAGGATCACCGTTTCCGCTGACATGTAGCCGCGCCATGCGGGGGTTAAGGCCACGCCTTTTGCCGAAGGACGGGCCCTGGCCCGCCACAGGAACAGCCCGGATACCGCGGCCGAGGCAAGATAGACAAGGAACCAGAGCCAGGCCGCTTTTCGTTCGAAGTTGAAATAGCCGAGATTGATGAACGAAGCCGCCGACACGATGACGGTGAAAATGAAGGCCATGACGAGCACCAGCCTGCCGGGCGACCAGCGATTCCAGAACAAGAGCGCCGCCATCACCGCCATTTCGGCGGTGTAGAAGCCGCCGAGGAAGCGGGCGCTGAACGGCGTGACGGGCCACGGCCAGCGCGGCTTGACCAGCGTGGGCGCGAAAAACAGGCCGGCGCCCACGATCAGGACGACGATGACAGCCGCGGAGAAAAGGCGAAGGGCCCCTGGAAGCGGCGGATTGTCGGATTTCGGCATGAGAGAGAGCCCAAGATGAATGCCCATGGACCATCATAGTGCCGCTTGCAGCCGGTGAAAATCTGCCGAGTGGAATTGAACCGTCATCAGGCTTTGTTCTATTCGAATGGCCGTAGGGTCAATTTAGACGTAAAATGGAGCATTCGGACCAAAGCGCGGTCCAGTTAATACGCCTCGGGGCGGATTTTACGGAGCCTGCACGATGAACGAAGCTCAGGATCTGTTCTCGCTTCTGCGGCAAACGGCCGATGTCGATCCCCCGGCTGTTGACGCGATCAAGCGAGCCATTGCCGAGGGCGAGGACCGCGAACTTTGCCGCATCAATGTGCTCGCCTTCGCCAGCAAGCATGGCCTCGACGAGGAGCGCGCCATAGGCGCCTTTCTCCACGCCGCGCGGGTAGGCATCTTCGACATTTCCTGGAATGTTCTGTGCCCCGGCTGTGGTGGGGTGCTCGACACCAACGCCACGCTGAAAACCCTGCAGAAGGACGAATACACCTGCGCGCTGTGTTCCCAGGGCTATTCGCCGACGCTGGACGAGATGGTCGAGGTGACATTCACCGTCAGTCCCCGCACACGCAGGATTGCCGCCCACAATCCACACGAACTTCCTGCGGTGGAATATTTCCGCCAGATCTACTGGGCGTCCGGCGTCGACGTGCCGGAGGAGGGTTTCGCGCAAAAGATGGAAGAGTTCTCGCTGGAGGACATCGAGCTTGCGCCCGGTGAGAAGGCGGTTCTGCCGATACAGCTTCCGTCCGAATTCATCATTGTCTTCGAGCCGGTCACCCATTCAGCGCAGTTCATCGACGTGAAGGGCGAACCGACAAAGGAGCGCCGAAGCCTCTCTCTGGTCTTCGACCGCGACCATGTCCAGAGCCAGACGCTGGAGATGCAACCCGGCCCGTTGCGCATTTCGCTGGAAAATAGGACCGACACGCGTGTGTTGCCGGCAGTTTTCATCGCCGGCCATGAACTGCATGAATTTCTGGGGAAACGCCGACCCTTTCTCACCGCCAAGCGACTGCTGACCAACCAGACGTTCCGCGATCTCTATCGCACGGATACTTTGGCCGTCGACCAGCGCCTGAAGATCACCAGCCTGACTTTCCTGTTCACCGACCTGCGTGGATCGACCGCGCTCTACGAGCGTGTGGGCGACCTTTCGGCCTTCGATCTCGTGCGGGAGCATTTTCAGGTTCTGCAAGATATCGTCGCGGCGGAGGCGGGCGCGGTGGTGAAGACCATCGGCGATGCCGTGATGGCGACCTTCGCCACGCCAGATCGTGCGATTGCTGCGGCCCTCAGGATGCGCGATGCCATGCGCGCGCTCAACGACAAGAGTGGGCGCGAGGATCTGCTGCTCAAGATCGGTGTCCATGCCGGCCCCTGCATCGCCGTGTCCTTGAACGAGCGGCAGGACTATTTCGGCCAGACGGTCAACATTGCTTCGCGGGTCCAGAACCTTGCCAACGCACAGGCGATCTTCGCCACTCGTGCGGTGGTCGACGACAATCTCACCGCCGACCTGCTACGCAGGAAAGCGCTGAAGCCGGAGCCCCACGAGGTCTCGCTGCGCGGCATTGAGCGGGAGGTTGCTGTCTATATGATCCCCTGACGACTTCTCGACCTCTCACAGTCGCCTATAGATAAAATAACGGTCGGCGGGCACCGAAGGCGGCGGCGGGAGGCGTTCCAAGTGCGGGTGATCGAGCGGCGTGCCGCTGACGGCGATGCCGCCGACGCGAAGCAGGCGCGCGGTCAGGTCGGGAAGCCAGGTAGCGGTCACTGCGTCGCGATCTTCATACCCGGTGCCGATGTCGGCATGAAGAAGAGCGGCGTCGATGCCAATGAACCTGATCGCCGTCTCGCGTATTTCGCCGAGCACGAGGTTTTCAGCTTCGGGAATTGAGCTGGCGTGGGCGGCCAGTGCGCGGTCGAACGCCACGATCCGGCGTCCGGGCAGGCGCTCGCGCAGATGATGAAACGTCCGGCCATTGCCGAGGCCGAGCTCGAGGACAGGGCCCTCGATGGTCGCCACCTGCGCGCAGACTTGATCGAGAATGTCGCGCTGCGCGGTCAGCCTGCGGATGAAACTCTCGAGGCGACTCATTTGCGTTTGTGTGTCCTGAACCAGCTCAAGAGATCGGCAATGCCCGGGACCGGAACGGTTCGCGGGTGAAACCCGAGGGCGATGTATTAAACCCCGATCGAGCCTCGCGGCATATAGAGGCGAACGATGAACACTGCAACAACCGAACAGGCTGCGGACAAGGCGGCCCGGCGTACAGCAGGGTAACGATGTCACTTGTAAGGGTCTGCGGCGTCCCGCAGGCCGTCGCCGAGGAAGTTGAACGCCAGGATGACGAGAATGACGGGGAGGATCGGCAAAAGCAGCCATGGATAGAACGCGATCACGCTAACGCTGCGCGCCTCGGTGAGCAGGATGCCCCAGCTGGTTATCGGCGCCCTCAGGCCAAGCCCGAGGAAGCTCAGCGCCGTCTCGCCCAGGATCATGCCGGGGATGGAGATCGTCGCCGTCGCGATCAGATGCGACATGAAGCCGGGAATGAGGTGCCGGCGGATAATGCGGCTGCTGCTGGCGCCCATCAATTGCGCGGCCAGAACGTAATCCTCCTCACGCAAGGCTAGAAGCTTTGAACGCACGGCCCGCGCCAGCCCGGTCCAGTGGAGCAGCCCGAGGATGACGGTAATGCCGAAATAGATCAGAATCGGACTCCAGGTTATCGGCATGATCGCCGCCAGAGCCAACCATAACGGAATGCTGGGAATCGATTGCAGAACTTCGATAATTCGTTGAACGATCAGGTCGGACATACCGCCATGATAGCCGGCCAGCCCCCCGATGACGATGCCAAGGACGAAGCTGAAAGCGATGCCTACGAGGCCGATCGTCAGTGAAATGCGTGCGCCATAGATGATGCGCGAGAGCACATCGCGCCCCAGCCTGTCGGTGCCGGCCAGAAAGAGCTGGCCGTTTTCGGCAGGGCAGACAAGATGCCTGTCACCTTCGATCAGGCCCCAGAACCGGTAACTGTCGCCCTTGCAGAAGAAACGGATCCGCTGAACATCATCCTGCTTGTCCATATAGTTCCGCTTGAGCGTGTCCATATCCAGCGTCATCTGGCGGCCGTAGACGAACGGCCCGACGAACTGGCCGTTGTGGAACAGGTGCACCTGCTGCGGCGGCGAATAGATGTAGTCCATGTTGCGCGTGTGCAGATTGTAGGGCGCCAGGAACTCGCAGATCAGTATCCCGAGATAAAGCGCTACCAGGAATATGCCGGACATGAGGGCAAGCCGGTGCCGCCGGAATTTCCACCACATCAGCCGCAACTGCGACGCCTGAAAGACCTTCGACTGCTCCGGCGTCATCGCCTCGACCGACTGCAGGTCAAAGGGCGCAATGGAAACGTAATGTTGCAGCGGAGCACCCGGAGCGGGCAGCGGAGATTGCGTGTTCATTTGGTGCTGCCGCCCTGCAACCGAATTCGTGGATCAAGCAGCGCCAGCGCGAGGTCGGAAATCAGGACGCCGATGACCGTCAGGAAGGCGAGGAACATCAGGAATGACCCCGCCAGATACATATCCTGGCTTTGCAGCGCCTTGATCAGCATCGGCCCGGTCGTTTCCAAAGACAGCACGATCGCCGTGATTTCGGCGCCGGAAATGATGGCCGGCAGGATCGAGCCGATGTCCGAAATGAAGAAATTGAGCGCCATGCGCAGCGGATATTTGACCAGCGCCTTGAAGGGATGAAGGCCCTTGGCGCGCGCGGTCACGACATATTGCTTGTGCAGCTCGTCGAGCAGATTGGCGCGCAGCCGCCGGATCATGCTTGCCGTGCCCCCGGTGCCGATGATCAAGACCGGGATCCAGAGATGGGCGAGGATCGATTTCGCCTTGGCCCAGCTCATCGGCTCGCCGAGATATTGCGGGTCCATGAGATGGCCGATGGACGTGCCGAACCAGATGTTGGCGAAATACATCAGGATCAGCGCCAGCATGAAATTCGGAATGGCAAGGCCGAGAAGACCGAAGAAAGTCAGGCCGTAGTCGCCCCAGCTGTATTGATGGGTGGCTGAGTACATGCCGATCGGAAAGGCGATGAGCCAGGTGAAGATGATCGTGACGAAGGAAACCAAAATGGTCAGCCACATTCGGTCACCGATGACATCGCGAACCGGCAGCTCATATTCGAAGGAATAGCCGAAATCGCCGTGTAGCATTCCGCCGACCCAGTAGAAGTAGCGAATGACCGGCGGCTTGTCGAAACCATACTCCTTGCGCATCATCTGGATGCGATCGGAATCCACCGCTTCGCCCTGAGCCCGAAGCTCTGCAACATAGCTGTCGAAATAGTCGCCCGGGGGAAGTTCGATGATCGTGAACACCAGCGCCGATATGATCAGCAGCGTTGGAACCATCACAGCAATGCGCCAGACAATATATCGAAGCACGCTCAGGACTCTCCAAGCCAGAATGTGTCCATCATATAGACACCGAAATAGGCGGTCGGATCGTAGCCGTAGAGCGCCTTGTCAGGCAGATTGCGCAGCCTCGAGGACGCCAGAACCGGCTGATGCGTTCCGTTCACCGTGCCGATCGAAAACACCTGATCGGTGTAGATCGACAGCATTGAATTCCAGATTTCGGCGCGCTCCGCGGCTTCGGTCGAAACGTTCCAGCGCTTGAGCAAAGCCATCAACTCAACGACAGGCGGAAGATCGGGCGCCTCGCCGACCGTGCCGTGAGACAGGTAGTGAGCACCCCAGAGCGGCCATTGCAGCTGGTCGTCCATGGTGGGGGCCAACTGGGACGGGTTCATGTCGGCGGTCGGCACACCATTGTCGATACCCGACCAAATCGACATCATGATCTCGCCACCTAGCGCGCGGCTGCGGAAGATGTCTCGCTGCGAAGTCCGGACGAACAGGGCGATGCCGACCTGCCGCCAGTGATCGGTGATGAGTTCGAGCGCGTCCGTTTCCAGCGTGCTTTCGCCGGCCGTTTCCACGATGACCTGCGCCGGGCGTCCATCGGGAAGGATCCGCAGACCGTCATCGTCGCGCGCCTTAAGCCCGACCTCGTCGAGCAGGGCGTTGGCTCGGTCGGGATCGTGGGCGACCCAGGCTCTCGCGAATTCCGGCCGGTAAAGCGGGCTCTCCGGCAGGACTGTATCGGCACTTTCCTGCGCCAATCCATAGAACACGGCCAAGTTGATCTCGCGCCTGTCCACTGCGAGCGAAAGCGCGCGGCGCACGCGCACGTCGCGAAGAAGGTCACGCCACACCGGGTCGGCACAATTGAGGTTGGGCAGCAGCGCCAGCCGCGAACCCTGTGTGCGTTTCCACAGATGCATCTTCACCGGGTAGCGCTTCTCCGCGTCCTTCAGGAAGGCGTAGTCGGCAAAGTCGATTCCCATGCATTGCAGGTCGCTCTCGCCCGCACCGGTCTTGGCGGAAATGATCGCCGACGAGCTGACATTCATGACAACCCGGTCAATGTACGGCAGTTGCCGGCCATTCTCGTCTATTCGATGAAAGAACGGGTTCCGCTCAAAGACGAACTGCTCGGCCGGTGGCTTGGTCCGGTTCTGCCAGGGATCGAGCGTCGGCAGTTCCGGGTTCTCCGGGCGATACTGGCGCGACATGCGGATATGCAGGAGCGTCCATTTCTTGGCCCTGTTCTCCTCCATTAAGCCGGCAAGCCGGAATGGGTCCTGGTATTTCTTGTGGAACTGCTTGAGATAGGCGGCCGGCAGAACAAGCGATAGCGGCGAAGCGGCAGCGAGCTTGGGCAGGAAGTCGGGATTAGGCGCATCCCAGCTATAGCGGACTGTCAACGGATCGACGATCTCGAAGCGTGGCGGCTTGCCGTCCGCCAGCAGGGTCGGGGTGAGCCCGCCTTGCGTAAGCTCATCGTTCAGCCAGACATCTTCCCAGCAATAGCGAAAATCCTCTGGCGTCAGCAGGCTGCCGTCAGACCATTTATGTCCTTCCCGTAGCTTGAAAGTGAAGACACGATCGTCCGCCACGTCGAAACTTTCGAGAATATCGGGCTGCAGGTTGAGCTTTTCGTCATAGCCGACCAGGCGAGCATATCCGTAGATGGTCATCATCCGGATGTCTTTTTGGCTGCCGATGATCGTGCGCAGCGTGCCGCCGTACTGGCCGGGCTGCCGGCCCATCGCAGCGAGGTTCACCACGCGCGGGCTCTTGGGCAAGCGCTTGGCGAGTGCCGGCAGCGCCAGGGCCTTCAGCAGCGGCTGAAGAAATTCCGGCTCCAGATCGCCGGCGTGCAACGTGCTCGGCACAAATGCCGAAGCCATGAGTCCAAGGACGGTGCGCCGGCTGATCAATGGCGTAGCTCGCTGGCATCGGCCGAGCGTCGGGCCAGAACAAGGTGGCCGCCGCCAAGATCGAGCGGCGACAGCACGTCCTCTTCGCCCTCGTCGCGGAATTGCGGTCCCCATGCGCTGGTGTCGGAAGCGCCGCTGAGCTTCAGCGTCTTGAAATCCATCGGCCTGTCGAGATCGGGGAAAGGTACTGCGGCGACCAGTGAGCGCGTGTAGGGGTGGATCGGTTTCCTGAGCAGAATTTCGCGCGGCGCTAGCTCGACGATACGCCCCCCGCACATCACCGCGATGCGGTCTGCCATGTAGTCCACCACCGCCAGGTTATGGGATATGAACAGATAGGTCAGTCCCAGTTCCTTCTGCAGGTCCTTCAGAAGGTTCAGGATCTGCGCCTGGACGGAGACGTCGAGCGCTGAAACCGGCTCGTCGCAGATCAGCAGTTCAGGCCCCAGCGCCAACGCGCGCGCGATGCCGATCCGCTGACGCTGCCCGCCTGAGAAACTGTGCGGATAACGCTTGATGAAGCGCGGATCGAGCCCGATTGCCTGCATCAGGCTCTTGACCGTGGCTAACCGGGATGCGGCATTGCCACGCTGATGAATTTCCAGCGGCTCGCTCAAGATGTTCTCCACCGTCATGCGAGGTGAAAGCGACGAAACCGGGTCTTGGAAGACCATCTGGATTTTCGCGCGCAGCATGTGCAGGGCGTCTCCCTCGCCTGCCAGGACGTCGATCGGTCGATCGCGGCTGTTGAAGATCACAGAACCACCGCTAGGGGTGACAGCCCGCATGAGGATCTTGCTGACGGTGGTTTTGCCGGAACCGCTTTCGCCGACCAGACCCAGGCATTCACCCCGCTTGATGTCGAAGCTCACGCCGTCGACGGCGCGAACAGAGGTTTGATGATCCCCACCGAACCATCCGGACTTGCGGATGGTGAAGGTCTTTGTCAGATCCCTGACCGACAGCAGGATGTCGTCCGGCCCCTTCGATGCCGGCGCGGTCTGCTTGCCGAGCAGGTTTCCGACATTCACCGGCACCTCGCGCAGCGCCTTTAGCCTTTCGCCAGGCTTCAGGTCGAAATGCGGAACGGCTGCCATCAGGCCCTTAAGGTAAGGATGGCCTGGCCGGCGGAATATCGCCTCGACGGGTCCCGCCTCCATGATCTCGCCATGGTACATGACCACCACCTCGTCGGCGACATTGGCGACCACGCCGAGGTCGTGCGTGATCAGCAGCATCGCCATGTTCAGCTTGGTCTGAAGCCCGCGCAGCAATTGCAGGATTTGCGCTTGGATGGTGACGTCCAACGCCGTCGTCGGCTCATCGGCGATCAACAGGGCGGGCCGGCAGATAAGCGCCATGGCGATCATGGCGCGCTGACGCAATCCTCCGGAAAGTTCGAAGGGATACATGTCATAGGCGCGCTTGGGATTGGGAAAGCCGACAAGGCTGAGCATTTCCTCGGTCCGCGCCTTGCGCTCCGCCCGAGCCATGGGCGTATGAATCTGCAGGGATTCGCTGACCTGGTTGCCGATCGTGTGCAGCGGCGACAGCGATGTCATCGGCTCCTGAAAGATTTTGCCGATGCGGCTGCCTCTCAACGCCCGGATTTCGGGCCCATCACGCGACATCTTGAGGATATCCTGCGTCGTGCCGGGCTTTTCAGGATCGGAAAACAGGATCCGGCCGCGAACATGGGCTGTGTTCGGCAAAATGCCCATCACGGCCTGGCTGAGAACCGATTTTCCGGAACCGGACTCGCCCACAAGCGCGGTAACCTTACCGGGCAGGACGCGAAGATTTGCGCGCCTGACGGCATGCAACGGCCCCCCCATGATGGCAAAAGAGATGCCAACGTCTTCGATCCGCAGCAGATCGACACTCGAATTCATCTTCACACCAGCCCCACTCTGGCAGCTCTCCAGAAAGCGAGACTAGCGCATTGCCAGCGCAGAGCAACTTGGATTCGAAGCGGTCGTCAGTGGCGGAACCGACGACCGAACTGGCTACCAAAGGCGATCGGGCCAGATCGCGGCGGTTTACTGGAGCTTACTCGGGTCGCCCGCCGCCATCCGCGCGGCGTCGCGGTGAAGCAGCATGACCTGCTCGGCGTCCGATCTTCGGCCGTGAATCGGCTCCGGCGCACCGTCTTCATCGAGTGCGAGAGCTCCCGACAGATCTGGTGAAAGCACCGTCAGCTTCTGCTTGATGCCAGCCAGTTCCTCGTTGCCGAGCGTCAGCCATTTGTTGGCACCGCAATAGCCGGCGAAGTCTTTGCTGGCCAGAACGCTATGCGGATATTTCTTGGTCAGGGTCTGAAGGCGCTGGACCTCGTTCACAGCCGAGCCGAAGACAGAGAATGTGAGCCGGTCGGTAAGCCCGACATTGCCAAACATCACATTGCCGACATGCAGGCCGATACCAAATTTGATGTCGGACAACCCCTGCTCTTTTCGGCGCAGGTTGAGATCCATCATGCGCGCGCTGGCCTTGTGCGCGGCCGCAAGAGCAGCCTGGCAGGCGATCTCGGACTGCGAACGGTGCCTTTCGCAAGGGTAGACGGCAATGAAGCCATCACCAATGAAACTCATGATCTGCCCGCCGTTGCGATTGAAAGGTGCGGCAACGGCGTCGAAAAACTGGTTCAGCGTATCGATATAGACTTCGCGGCCGGAAGTTTCGGCAAGCCTCGACGACCCGCGCATATCTCCCATTACCAGTGCGGCCCGGATTGTATCGCCCTCGCCGCGCTTGATCTGGCCGTCAAGCACGCGCCTGCCAGCGTCGCCGCCGAGATAGGTGGTCATCATGTTGTCAGCGAGCTTGGTGAGCACCGCCATCTTGGTGGCGATAGCGAGATGGCTCTGGATGCGCAGCAGCGCCGAAATCATGCTGTCGCTGAAGCCCGCGGCGCTGTCGGTGGACCAAGACCCCATCATGCCCTGACTGGTGTTGCCGCTGAAGGGATGGACGAAAGCCATGTAATCGGTGATGCCCATAAGCCGGAGGTCATCGAAAACAGGAAACTCCGATAGCACCGACGGGTCGAGCCGGCGTCGCAGATGGTCGAGCTTATTGCTGAGCAGATGGTAGTATGGACTGGTCAGGAATCTTTCAGACGGCACACCGGCCTCCTTGCGGAAGCCTTCCACTTCCATGCCCTGGCCGCGAACCCAGGTGAAGCCAAGCGCGTCATAGAGCGGATGGAGCATCGAGAAGCTCAAATGCACCCGCTTCAGCGGCAGGCCGGCAGCAGCCAGCCGTTCGCAAAAGCCATTTACCAATGCTTCCAGGTCGTTGCCCGCCAGCGCCGATTCGTTCAGCCAATCGGCAACCTTATCCATGAGGATGGTGGAGATTTCTGCGTACGATGTGCTCATGCTATCCCGAAACCCGTCGGAAGACGGAACCATTATCTTCTGATCTGTCATAACACAGTCCGTCAACGACCCAACGATAAGACACCCGAAGTCAACAAGCCGGCCTCGGCGGCAAAAGCGGCGAAGAATATCCCGGATGACTACCCTTGCGGCCAAGGGGAAGGCGTAAATGCATCTGTATTCCGTGGCGTTATGTGGCGAGTCAGCCGACGCAGTGCAACCACGATCCTGACACCGTGCAAGAAATTCGCCGGCTCAGATGCCGTCAGGCCTTCACCACCGTCTCTCGGTCTAGCCCGAGGCGGCCAAAAACATTGCGCGTGTCGACGATCAGAGGGGCGTGATCAGCGATCGTGTGATAGTCGATCGCGTCGTGGTCGGTTGCAACGACGACAGCATCGAAATCTTTCAGGGCCGCCTCGGTCAATTCGACCGAGCGGCGCCCCTTGATCGCCATATGCTCTCGTGTGGTCGGTATCTCGATAACATGCGGATCGTGGAATTCCGCCTTGCCGCCCCAATCCTCGATGAGTTCAATGAGCCGCAATGAAGGGCTTTCGCGGATATCGGGCACATTCTTCTTATAGGCGAGCCCCACGATGAGAATGCGCGAGCGGCTGAGCGCCTTGCCGCAGCGCTGGTCCAGCGCCTTCGCCAGCTCATCGACCACATGACGCGGCATGGCCGTGTTGATCTCTGCCGCGAGCTCGATGAAGCGGGTCGGCAGTTCGTATTCGCGCGCCTTCCACGTCAGGTAGAAGGGATCGATCGGAACGCAGTGCCCGCCAAGGCCGGGGCCAGGATAGAACGGCATGTAGCCGAAGGGCTTGCTCTTTGCCGCCTCGATCACCTCCCAGATGTCGATGCCCATCGCACCGAGCACGACCTTCAACTCGTTGACGAGAGCTATGTTGACCGAGCGGAAGATGTTTTCCGTCAGCTTGACCGCTTCGGCGGTCGCGGTGGTCGAAACCGGAACGACGGTCTTGACCACGCCATGGTAGAAGGCCTGCACGAGCGTCGCCGCTTCAATGCCGTCGCCTGCCACGACCTTAGGAATCGTCGCGACTTCAAAGCTGCGGTTGCCGGGATCCTCGCGTTCGGGCGAGAAGCCGAGGAAGAAGTCTATCTTCGACCGCAAGCCGGTTTCTTCCAATATGGGCTTGATCACGTCGTCGGTGGTGCCGGGATAGGTGGTCGATTCCAGCACGACGAGCTGGCCTGGACGCAGATGCTTGGCGATGGTGCCTGCTGTGTTCCTGACAAAGGAGAGATCCGGCTCACGGTTTTTCGTCAGCGGTGTCGGAACACAGATGATGATGACCTCGCAGACGGCCAGTTCCGCAAAATCCGCAGTGGCGCGGAACCGTCCGCTCGCCACCTGGCCGGCAAGGGCTGTCGACGTCACCGCCTCGATGTAGGATTGGCCGTTGTTGAGGCTCTCGACCTTGTGGGCTTCGATGTCGAAGCCCGAAACCGGGAAGCCCGCGCGTGCTACCGCAACCGCCAGCGGCAATCCGACATAGCCCAGTCCGATCACGCCGACTTGCGCGGCGCGCGTCGAAATCCGGTTTAGAAGATGGTCATATATCGATCGTGAGGCGTCCAAAAATCTGCTTTCCCGTCAATTCGGACAGGCTTGTCCGTTCCCGTGGCGAGGCTCACTTGGTCCCAGGACCATACCGGAGGCATATTGCGGAAGATCGGTTTCCGCAAGCCGTCATCAAACCGGCACCTTCGCCTTCAGGCTTGCGGCAGCCATCGCATAGCCGCCGGCAGCGCCATCGATGAAATGAAGGTGATCGCGCTGCAGCGGCGAAGCGACGAGACATGTCATCAAGGCCGATTTCTGGCGGTGCAGGCCATAGGGACAGATGCCCGCCTGTTCCGCCTGTTTCAGCCGGTTTTCGATCCGTTGCAAGACATCGGCGTCAACATCGATGGTCATCTTCAAGCCGTCGTCGAACTTCCGGAAGTCCGAATTGCTGGCCACTTCACGTTTATAGACCTTCGGATCGAAACCGCCGATCGTCCAGCCACATCGATCGGTGACAGCCGTAAGCGTCATGAGGAACACTACCCACAGCTTCGTCAGCCACCGCCGTCCAGCCGGCCCCGTGGCCCGCGCCTCGAGATCGAGACCGGCGGGCAGTAAACTGTAGGCCGGCCCGTCCGCCGGTACGGGGTGGCCATCGCGCTCCTGCCTGCCAGCAAGGGCGATGATGTCGGAAACCAGCAACTGAAAGCCGCGCAAGTCGCGTGACGCCCCTGGTATGGCTATGATCGAGACGATTTCGCCATGTCGGGCCTCGATCGGGTTCCAGCGGCAGGAGAGGCCGGTCAGGTCCGGCCGCGCGCCGGCCGGCGCGGGATCGATGCCGTAGCGCCCCGCTTTCATCTCGGCTTCCGCCCAACTGCCGCCACCGCCGGCGAACATGGCATAGAAGACCGCTTCGGAGGCCTGGAACCTCGCCACGCGAACGTCGAGCCCTTGCGCTCTTATATCCCTTATCGGCACGATTGCGGCACGCAGGGCTAGGTCCAGTTCTTCCGCCACCCATCTCTGGACAGCGGCAAGCGCGTTGCGGGCGATCTCCAGCGCCGAGCCGGGAAACGCCACGAGCGCGCCGTCGCCGCCGAAGACAAAGGGAAAATCTTGCCGACCCAGCGCATTGAGCAGCGCCGAAATGACGCTGGCGCCGGCCATATTGACGGTTTTATAGCGCCCAGCCTCGATCGCCTTGGTCGAGCCGACGATGTCGGCGGTGGCCAGCGCCCAGTCATCGGGGAGAGGCCGATAGTTGTCGATATCGGCAACGCTTTCGAACTTTGCGAAGACCGGCAGAGAAGCGACAAACGGGTCGGACGCGGCAGCTGTTTCCATGGGCATCAGATAGCATATTCCACTGCTTGAAGGGTGAAGTCGATCATGCTTCGAAATTGACTTGCGGCGGCTTTCTGATGATAGGGTCCGGCGATGCGAATTGCCTTCTACGCACCACTGAAGTCACCCAATGATCCCGTTGCCTCCGGCGACCGCCAGATGGCACGGACGCTGATCAAGGCGCTGGAGCACGTGGGGCATCGCGTCGAACTGGCATCCGAATTGCGCTTCTATCTACGCGAACCGGAGCCGAAAAGTTTCGATGCGCGCAAGATCGAGGCCCGGGAAGAAGCCGCGCGGCTGACAAGGCTTTGGGCTCGTGACGGCAAGCCCGATCTCTGGTTCACTTATCATCCCTATTACAAGGCGCCCGACCTGATCGGGCCCGAGCTGACGGCGGCCTTTGCTGTCCCCTATGCGACAGCGGAAGCCTCCTATTCGAGGCGGCGCAACGCCGGTTTGTGGGCTGATACGCAAGCTTTGGTGGCGCGAGCCGTCGAACAGGCGGCGCTGAACATCTGCTTCACGCAAAGGGACCGCCAGGGACTGGCGGATGCGGTACCCGGCGCCACTTTCGGCATGCTTTCGCCCTTCATCGACACATCGGCATTCCGTGAAACGCCGGCACGGGGTTGTCCGACACGCCTCGTTACTGTCGCCATGATGCGCCCGGGCGACAAACTCGAAAGCTATCGCATGCTGGCGCAAGCGCTCGGCTCGATCGGTCACCTGCCCTGGACCATGTCGGTCGTCGGGGACGGGCCTGCCCGTGACGAGGTCAAAGCGCAATTTGCCGGCTTGCCCGCCGAGCGTATCGAATGGCTTGGCGCGATTGAGCCGGCCGCCGTGCCGGATGTCCTCTACAGTGGCGGAATTTACGTCTGGCCGGGTTTCGGCGAGGCCTATGGCGTTGCCTATCTTGAAGCGCAGGCCGCCGGCCTGCCGGTGGTGGCTCAGGACATCGCCGGCGTGCCGGAGGTCGTGCGGGATGGCCGGACCGGGTTCCTGACCCCGCCGGGCGATTTGACGGCGTTCGCTTCAGCCATTGAAAGGCTTCTGGCCCGCAACGACGAAAGAACCGTCATGGCCGCAGAAGCCAGACGTTTCATCCTCGAAGAACGCTCCCTCGGTGCTGCGGCAGCGCGTCTCGCCGAACTTCTTGCGAAGATCCCGGTTTCATGACGTCCGATCAGATCTGGCAACCCTTGGTGAAAGAACTGGCGCGCTGGCAGCGGGCGGACCGCAAGGCAGAGTTCTGGCTGCGCGATGATGACGCCGTGGATCCGACGGCTGCGCTTGATCGGCTGCTCGACCTCACCGGTCAATTCCCAATTCCGGTCACTCTGGCCGTCATTCCGGCCCTGACTGATGGGAAGCTGGTCGCCCGGCTTGACGAGGCGCCGCATGCCACAGTCGCCATCCATGGCTGGGCGCACCGAAATCATGCGTCGGAGGGCCAGAAAAAGCAGGAGCTCGGCCCGCAGCGGCCACGCGAGGCGGTGCTCGATGATCTGGCTCGCGGGCTGTCGCGCATAACCGGCCTGCACGGCGCACGTGCCGTTCCGATGCTGGTGCCGCCCTGGAACAGGATCGACGCCGGCTTGGTATCCGAGCTTGGATCGATGGGATTTGCGGCATTGTCGGTCTATGGGCCGCCGAAGCCGGCTTCGCTGGCGGTCGTCAACAGCAATGTCGACATCATGGACTGGCATGGCACGCGCGGTTGCCGCGATCACGGCATATTGGTTCAGGCCATCATCGCGCAATTGCGACAGGCATTCGACGGCGGCGAACCGGTCGGCGTGCTCGCCCACCATCTCGTACACGATGAATCGGCCTGGCTTTTCCTGGAACGGCTGTTCACGGTCACCGCACAGACTGAAGCCTGCGCATGGCTTCCGATCAGGACATTGGTCAGGCGCGGCGCCGGTAGAGCAATTCCAGGAAAAGTGTGAGCGGCTTTCCGTCCGGAATTGCGTCAAAACAAGAAGAGAGAGGAAACAGCTCAGCGCGCTTTGTGCGATAAGACTGGAAATTCGAGCGTCTGGCCATCCCGCGCGGCGAAAGCGCCGGCAAACCTGTCCTTGGCCAGTTTCTCCATCTCGTCCAACTCATTGTCGGTGCGTGCCGGATCGTGGTGAACCAGCGCAAGCTCCCGCGCGCCGGCCGCCTCGCAGAGCTTGACCCCCTGTTGCCATGTCGAGTGCCCGTTGCCGCGGTAGCGCTCCATTTCCTCCTCGGTGTAGGTGCAATCGTAAATGACGAGGTCGGCATCTTCGATGAGGTCGAGGACCGCCTGATCAAGCTTGCCCGGCTCGTGTTCGGTGTCGGTGATCACCGCCACGACGCGGCCGCCCCATTCGACCCGATAGCCTATACAGCCACCGGGATGGGTTAGGCTGCCGGTTCGGATCACCACCCCTTCGCGCGGCCGAAGAACGTCTCCTGATACGAAATCGCGGTAGTCGAGGCTTGCCTTGCAGACGTCCAGTCTCACCGGAAACCAAGGCGGCCGCATGAACTCATCGACAATCTGCTGAGTCGTCATGCGTCCTGCAAGATGCCCGGACCAAAGCCTGACTTTGACGCTGCGGTCGTAGATCGGCTTAAAAGCCGGCAGCCCGATGATGTGGTCGTAATGGCAGTGGGTGAAAAACAGGTCGAAATCGGTTACGCCCGACGCCCGAAGCGCTCGGCCGGCAGGCGGCAGGCCAGAGCCCGCGTCGAAGAGAATCGTATGCTTACCGCATCGCATCTCGATGCAGATCGTGTTGCCGCCATAGCGGGAGAATTCTGGCCCCGATACCGAAATGCTGCCGCGCACCCCCCAAAACTTGACCAGGAAAACCTCGTCCTCCATGCTGCTCCTTCGCGGTCCAGTCGCCCATGCTAGCCGGAGCCATCACGACGGCGAGGATTAAGTGCGCGTCACTGGTTACTTGGCGCTCCGTGCGTCGATCAGATCCGCGGTCGTATGGCTTAGGCGATCGGCGAGGACCCGCACCATTTCGATGGTCATTTCCGGGAACTCCCTCATGAGCCTCAGGAAATGATCCTTGCGAATTCTCAAAGCTTCCACCGGACTTGCAGCTCTGACGGTGGCCGTGCGAGAGCTGTTGCACAATATGGCGATCTCGCCAACGATCGAATTTGGCAGCAGTTCGGCAACTTTTATCGGTCCGTTGTCGGAATCGACCAGAATATCCGCCTTGCCTGAAAGGATGACATAGGCGGCATCTCCCTCGTCGCCTTGCCGGAAAAGAATCTGGCCGGCGCTGTAGCTGACG